>CAIMTR010000461.1 GCA_903844415.1 uncultured Gammaproteobacteria bacterium | reverse complement strand
TGATGGATTCGTGATAACGCGCGCCAGAAGCGACAAAGATTGAACGGTTCAACCAAGCATATTTGCCTTCCGGTGCTTTGAAGCGGGGATTACTCCTAAAATAATACTCGGCTGGATCCACTACTTCGCCAGCAGTAAGTCGTTTAATCACAGCGTCGGGACCGTGTCGCAATCCGAAATTCTGAATCTGAATTACTACTGAGTCATCCGTCTGAATAGCATAAGTAGCTTCGGCCTGAGTAACACCATCACCGCGCGTGTATTGCCAGTCTGCTGCCCCTGCCGGCACAAAAGTCCCTTTCATATTGGGCCCTGCGAAACTGCCTTCCAGAATTTGAATGATCCGACGCTGACCTTCGTAAGTGCCGCCAAGCTGAATTGGCGCTGCCAGTTTGGCTTCAGCAGCAAAGATAAATTCCAAGGTTGGTACGATCATAAGTCTTACTCTTGGCAGGAAAAATTGTTGATGTTGTTGCTGTCTCCACTACCGTTGTAGTGCGCGGTTTGTGGAAAAGCACACAGCGGTCGGCTCTTGGTTATTTTGCCGTCTTGTACATGCGTTGCAGGAATCATGGCAGGTGGCTGACCTTGTTCTACCCATTGTTCGATGACACCTTGTTCGTCAAACACATCGGTACCTGGTCCACCAGCACAGTGGCCCATGCCTGGCACCATAAATAAACGCGCATATTCGGCGGTCATTAAGGCCGCGTTGGCCGGTGAGCTGCTGGCATTATTGGCGATGATATTTTCGTAATAGGCAACAGTGCCTTCAGGCAACACCTGCAAATCGCTCCAGCCGTGGTATAGCAACAACTTGCCGCCATTGTTTTGGAACACATCTAGGTTCGAGTCGGTGGCATCCATGATATTGCCGGTTAATTGGCGGGCGCGGGTCAGATCAGTATCAAAATCAAAAGTGCGCCAGTTCCAGTCAGCGTCACCAAAAACAGCACGCGAGAAATACGCGAGTGGAATTGGGTCAGTCACATCATCCCCTTTGAGCATGGTCATTAACCAACTGGTAGGGAAAAACTCAGGACTTTCTGCACCGGGCACATAACCAAAAAATAGCTGTTCTCCTGTGCTTGTTACGGGGCCTTGGTACATCAATTCCAGAGCCGTGACTTGTTCGGCATTAAGGCAAGCACCTAAATCATTGTGCGGACATTGCAAGCTGGCAGGTTCAAACTGGCAGGCGCGTGGATTTTCCAGCACACCGTCTGTAACACCGTCAAGAGCATCACATTGTGCCATTACGCCTTTAGACACCAGCGCCATATCGCTTGGGGTGAGTAAGGTTTCGGCTACTGGTTTGCTTGCCTTTGCCATCCAGAGTTTGGCGGTTTGTGAGGCATTGAAATGGTTAACAGGTGCGCCGGCTACTATGCCGTTGAAATCGTCTGGAAAACGCTGGGCCTCCATCAAGGCCTGGCGGCCACCTTGGGAACAGCCATTGAAATAGGAATAATCTGCTTGCCGATTGTAATAAGCAGTGATCAG
>CAIMTR010000460.1 GCA_903844415.1 uncultured Gammaproteobacteria bacterium | reverse complement strand
TCGTTCGTTTTGATAATTTACTGGGAAATTCATGGTTGTTACCAAGAACAAAGTTTTTACTTTCAATAGATTGCTTGCTCTGGATGAGTTTCCTTGACAAAGCCAGGTAGCAATTTGAACGCCCGCCGCCATCGACTTGATCGACTGTTACCTATTTTGCTGAAAATCAGTCGTGATAATGTGCTCCTGTTACTTGCCCAACAGCGTATTACAGTGGATGGCACCATTGTCACAAAGCGTGAGTTGATAGTAGATGGTTTCAGTATTATCACTCTTGATGGTGTGGTTTTGCAGGGCGGTAAAGCTACGTATCTAATGCTGCACAAGCCAGTGGGTGTACTAAGTGCAACCATTGATAAATGTCATCGTGTTGCCCTCGATTTAATTGAGCATCCATCACGATCTACCTTGCACATTGCTGGGCGTCTCGATTTAAACGCAAGTGGCTTGCTGTTGCTCACCAACGATGGGCGCTGGTCGCGGCAACTGAGTTCACCAGACACGGGCGTGCAAAAAATTTATTTGGTGACGGTAAAAAATATACTAGATCAAGACTATGTCGCCGCTTTTGATAAAGGCATGTATTTTCCTTCTGAAAATATCACCACACGGCCTGCCGGCTTGGAAATTCTGTCGGAGCACACCGCAAAAGTGACCTTGCAAGAAGGTCGTTATCACCAAATCAAACGGATGTTTGGTCGATTCCGAAATCCTGTGCTTCAAATTCATCGCATTGCGATTGGTGGGCTGCGGTTGGACGCTGATTTGCCAGCCGGTGCCAGCAGGGTATTGACCGACCTTGAGGTGACTCTGGCTCGACAAAGTTTAACGCCAGTCATGTGTCTTGCTGGACGATCACATTCCGTTCGCCATATCCCTTATATGGATAATTTATTATGATGCACCACCATATATGGAATTAGTCTGCCTGGATCACGACATTGGTAAGCCCCCGAGATAAACCTAAAAGTATTACGCCGCTCAGCCCTGGTGAGAGTTTTCGCAAACTCATACTGGTGGAAGGACTGATGATCGTGTTGCTGGCAGTGGCGCTCTATTTGCTGTTGGCTCTCAACTCTTATTCGCCCCTCGATCCGGGTTGGTCCAGAACCGGAAATTCAGTATTTGTCAGCAATACGGTTGGGCGCAGTGGTGCCTGGTTTGCTGATGTGTTGCTGCTTCTGTTTGGCCACCTTGCCTATTTGTTTCCCATGCTAATGGCTTACAAGGCAGTAACTATTTTCCGGGACCGTAAATCACATTTTGATTTAACTATTGAAATTATTGGCCTGCGTATTTTTGGCTGTGTACTTGCTTTACTTGGGGCTACCAGTTTGGCCACCCTGCATTTTGCCAGTGATTTACAGGCTTCCGCTGGGGGCTTGATTGGAAGCGTGCTCAGCGCATTTTCCCTATCGATTTTTAAATTAACGGGTACAACCTTGTTGTCTTTAACTTTTCTGTTATTGGGCTCGACCCTTGGGTTCGGAATTTCTTGGTTAAGAGTGGTTGATAAAACTGGAATATTTTGTTTGAGGTGCTGGGATTTGGTGCTGGCGTACCGGCATCGTTGGCAGGAACAAAAAAGGGCTGAGCAAGAAACTCAAAATTTTATCAACGAACGTAAAGAGGCCCTAGAACTAAGCATAGTGAAAAATAGCAAGCGCAAGCCGATTGCTATTGCGCCGGTGCGCGAAATTCCCAAGGAACCCAGCAAGCGGGTGCAGAAGGAAAAACAAGGCAAATTATTTGACATGCCTGTGGTGGGTGATCTGCCACCCATTAGTCTCCTGGATGATTGGTCTGAAAATAAAAAGATTGGCTATTCAACAGACGCCTTGGAGGCAATGTCGCGGCTACTGGAAATAAAGCTCAAAGACTTTGGTATAGATATCGAAGTAGTAGCCATTAATCCCGGCCCCATCATTACGCGGTTTGAAGCACAACTAGCTCCTGGCGTAAAAGTCAGTCGCATCAGCAGTCTGGTAAAAGATCTGGCGCGATCCTTGGCTGTATCTAGCCTGCGTGTGGTGGAAGTGATCCCAGGAAAAACGGTCATTGGCATCGAAATCCCTAACGAAAAAAAGGAAATGATTTCCCTGGGGCAGGTCTTGTCTTCGCCCGAATTTGACAATTCACGCTCCCCTGTCAGTATGGCTTTGGGTCATGACATTGGTGGCAATCCCGTCGTTGTGGACTTGGCACGTATGCCCCATTTATTGGTGGCAGGTACCACGGGCTCCGGTAAGTCGGTCGGAATCAATGCCATGATCCTCAGTCTTCTGTTCAAGTCCAGTCCGCAGGATGTGCGATTGATCATGATAGATCCCAAAATGCTGGAGCTGTCTGTTTACGATGGCATTCCACATTTATTGACACCTGTTATCACCGACATGAAAGATGCAGCCAATGGACTACGTTGGTGTGTTGCAGAAATGGAGCGACGTTATAGGCTAATGGCGGCGTTGGGTGTCCGTAATCTGGCTGGTTTCAACAAAAAAGTTAGTGATGCCATAAGTGCAGGACATCCAATACTCAATCCCCTGTGGAAACCCGATCCAATGCTGGATATGGAAGACCAAGTGCGCGATGAGTTGCAAGAATTGCCCGTTATTGTAGTAATTGTCGACGAGCTTGCCGATATGATGATGGTAGTGGGAAAAAAAGTTGAAGAATTGATTGCGCGTATCGCTCAAAAAGCACGAGCTGCCGGCATTCACTTGATTTTAGCAACTCAGCGTCCCTCAGTGGATGTTCTCACTGGTCTGATCAAGGCAAATATCCCGACGCGACTTTCCTTTATGGTGCAATCGAAAATAGATTCGCGCACGATTTTAGGAGAAGGTGGGGCGGAACAATTATTGGGCAATGGTGACATGTTGTTTCTGCCTCCGGGGGGAGGTGTGGCGCAGCGAGTACATGGTGCATTTGTTTCTGATAATGAAGTTCATCGCGTGGTGGCAGACTGGAAGGCCCGAGGTACACCCCATTACATTGAATCGATTACTGCAGAAAATTCAGGTTATGGTATGCAAGGCTTGTCTGGCGAAGTTGAAGACGGTGAAGGTAATGCTGAAGAGGATGATGAGCTTTATGATCAAGCAGTGCGTTTTGTGACAGAGACGCGCAAGGCGTCTATTTCGTCTGTACAGCGCAAATTACGGATTGGCTACAACCGCGCTGCACGTATGATTGAAGCGATGGAATCGGCCGGTGTGGTCTCTGAAATGAGCACTAACGGAAGTCGTGAAGTGCTGGCCCCTCCACCAGTAATATAATTATTAAATTCAATAAGATAAAAAGTAATATTAAAGTGAATAATAACATTTATTTTAGGCAATTTGGAGTGGTGTTTGTTTTGCTGACCACGCTCTCTAGAGTTGCTGTTGGGCAGGCTATAGTGCCAGTAAATGCCAGTGCGGCGATCTCGGCCAATACCGCGGCTGTTGCACAATTGGAGACCATTTTGGCTGCAACTACTTCCCTGAGTGCTAATGTTGAGCAGTTATTGATGGATCAAGACGGACGTGAGTTGCAGGAAACCAAAGCGCAACTGGTGATGCAAAAACCGCAGTCATTTTATTGGGCAACCACTGCGCCCTACGAAGAACTGATGGTGACCGATGGCAATGTCATATGGCGTTATGAACCAGATCTGGAACAGGTCACTTTGCAGAGCTTTGACAGCGACATTAATCGTACACCGGTCATGTTACTCAATGGTGATGCCCACACTATCGGCGAGGCCTACACAGTCAGCGCCACCACGATGACTGATCAAGTTCATACGCGGTTTATTCTGCTTCCCAAAAATCCGGGCAGTCTGTTCGATCGACTGAGCTTAACTTTTAATGGTGTTGTTCTGGAGGAAATGCAATTTGAAGACAGCCTTGGCCAACAAACCAGCCTTACTTTCAGCCAGGCGCTGCGTAATCAGATGGTGGACAGCAGTAAGTTTCAGTTCGTCATACCGGCTGGTGTTGACGTCATTGACAACATGCGCGAATAAAACGGGTAAATTGCCATCACTTCTATAGGATAGTAGGCATGACAATGGCACTGTTTAAGCAGGAGCAGGGATATCAACCCCTCGCTGCACGGATGCGTCCGCAGCAACTAGCAGACTTTGCTGGTCAGGAACATATTCTAAGCCCCGGCAAACCTTTGTTTGAGGCTATGACTGCGGGTGTCCCACATTCCATGATTTTATGGGGAGCTCCGGGCACGGGCAAAACCACTTTGGCCAGGATGATTGCAGCGACTGCCAATGCCCATATGGAAGTAATCTCCGCAGTATTGTCAGGTGTGAAAGAAATTCGACTCGCGCTCGACCGAGCTAAAGACGAACGTCACATGCGGCAGCGCCAGACCATTCTATTTGTGGATGAAGTACATCGCTTTAACAAGGTTCAACAGGATGCTTTTCTGCCGTTCATAGAAGACGGCACTGTGATTTTTATTGGTGCCACCACTGAAAATCCTTCGTTCGAACTAAACAATGCCTTGTTGTCGCGCGCACGGGTTTATGTGCTTAAGAGTTTGGATGAAACAGCTCTACTTAAAATTATGGAGCAAACCCTGTGTGACAAAGAGCGCGGTCTGGGTAAGCGTAATATTGTGCTCAGTGCACTGCAGAAGTCTCGATTTACGGTAGCTGCCGAGGGTGATGCCCGCAGATTACTTAACCTGCTGGAGCTGACTCTAGATTTGTTGACCATTAACAGCAGTGGGCAAGAAGTATTAAGTGAAGATATGCTCGCCCAGATATTGCAGGGCAATGTGCGCCGTTTTGACAAAGGGGGGGATTCTTTCCACGAACAGATTTCGGTGCTGCATAAGGCGGTACGTGGCTCTGCTCCTGATGCTGCACTGTATTGGTACTGCCGCATGCTGGACGGTGGCTGCGACCCACTTTACATTGCGCGTCGTGTTGTGAGGATGGCGAGTGAAGATATTGGCAATGCCGATCCGCGTGCGCTTGAACTCGCCTTAAATGCCTGGGACACACAGGAACGTCTCGGCAGTCCCGAAGGTGAATTGACTCTCGCTCAGGCTATAATTTATTTGGCCTGCGCTCCCAAGAGTAATGCGGTCTATCAAGCATTTAACGCCGCCAAGGCCGAAGTCTTAGCTAATCCCGGTTTTGAAGTGCCCCTGCATTTGCGCAATGCACCCACTTCACTACTCAAGAATCTGGAGTACGGTAGCGGTTATCGCTATGCCCATGATGAGCCTGGTGCCTATGCCAGTGGCGAAAATTATTTCCCTCAAGAGCTGAAAAATAAGCGTTATTATTTTCCAGTGGAACGCGGTATGGAAGAGAAAATTCGGCAGAAACTCGATTATTTACGTGGCTTAGATGCTGCCAGTATTAACCCTCGCTACCCTGAATAAGGACACCGTTTATGCATTTATTACTGGTAGCTGTGGGTGGTGCATTGGGAGCGATGACTCGTTACTCGGTGTACAATGTTGCTGCTTTTTACGGAAATAAACCCGCTTGGGCAACATTTTTTATCAATGCTGTGGGCGCTTTCCTAATTGGGGTGGCCTATTTGCTATTGCTGGAGAAGAGTGGTGAGCAAGCCCAGTTGCGCAGCTTGATCACAGTCGGATTTCTGGGTGCCTTTACCACGTATTCCTCTTATTCTCTTGATGCGCTGCAGTTGTTTGAGCAGGGTCAAGTTGGTGTGGCTTTGTTTTATTTGTTGGGAACCATGGTGGTTTGTGTGCTGGCAACCTGGATGGGTTTAACTGTTACACGCTTTTTTCTTTGAGATGCAGCTTTTGCACTTGTACTCAATTACTGGACATATTTCATGCTAGACGCTCGCCAGGTTCGTACCGAACCACAGACTGTTGCCAAGTTGCTACTAAAACGTGGTTTTGTGCTGGATGTTGCTACCGTTGAAAAATTGGAAGTTCAACGTAAGGCACTGCAAATAGAAACAGAACAACTACAAAATGAACGTAATACCCGCTCCAAACTGATTGGCCAGGCCAAAGCCTCTGGTGCCGATATCACTCCCATGCTGGCCGAAGTAGAAAATTTGCGTGCGCAGATGGAAAGTAAAAAACGTGCTCTGGAAGTGGTCCAAGCCGAATTTGATACCTTGTTGCACAGCCTGCCCAATATACCTGCGGCAGCAGTGCCTGAAGGCAAAGACGAAAGTGCCAATGTGGAATTACGCCGTTGGGGCAGCCCGCGCGAGTTTACTTTTGCGGCCAAAGATCACGTGGCATTAGGAGAAGTATCCGGGCAACTAGATTTTCCGACAGCAGTAAAAATTACCGGTGCGCGGTTTGCTGTGATGAAAGGAGAGATTGCCCGTTTACATCGCGCACTGATTCAAATGATGCTCGATACTCATACGCAAGAACATGGTTATGTTGAAGTAAATGTACCTTATCTGGTTAATCGTGAATCTGTTTTTGGTACCGGCCAATTACCCAAGTTTGAAGAGGATCTGTTCAAGATCAGTGGTGAACAGGAGTATTACCTGATCCCAACTGCCGAGGTGCCAGTCACTAATATAGTACGTGATCAAATTCTTCCGCCAGAGCAGTTGCCGCTGAAATTCGCCTGCCATTCGCCTTGTTTTCGTAGTGAAGCGGGCACCTATGGCAAAGACACGCGTGGCATGATTCGCCAACATCAGTTTGAAAAAGTGGAGCTTGTACAGCTGGTCACACCTGATTGTGCAACTGCTGCTCATGAAGAGCTGACACATCATGC
>CAIMTR010000459.1 GCA_903844415.1 uncultured Gammaproteobacteria bacterium | reverse complement strand
GTAGGTTAATTCCAAAGCATTTTTACCTACAAATTGATTTTCTTCTTGTATGTTTTTTTTCTTAATTTCAAAAATTGCTTGCGCTTTTTTACCTGCATATTCAATTTCAATTATTTGACTTTCATTAAGAAATTCAAATTGTAATTTTCCTTCATTGTCTTTATATTTTACAATTGTAGAAAATTCATTTTCTAGTCTAAGTTTATCTAAATCAAAATCTTTTTTAATTTCTTCTTGTTTATATTTATATTTTAATGCTGCTATTTTTTCACTATAATTTTTGTTAATTCCTATTAATTTTTCATTTAATATAGCAGCGTTGTCAGTTGTAAATTTATTTTCTTCAGAAATGTTTTTTTGTTTAATTTCTAACCTTGCTTCAGCAGTAGCTTTTTCTTGTTCTTTTTTTATTTGGCCAGCTTCTAACTCATATCGTTTTATAAGATTATTTGTTATTGCATATTGATTTTCTAATCTTGCTTTTTCTAATTCAAAACCTTTTGCCAAAACTTCTTTAGGAGTTTTTACTTCGCGTTGTGGGCCTTCATCGCCTGTAACGATTCTGGGATCTTGAAAACCGGCTCCCATGCGTGTTGCTGTTGGTGTATTGCCCAATAATTCTTTTTGAAATGCATCTAATTCTTCTCTTGATTGTTTGCGTTTTTTATTATATTCTTTTACGTCTTGAGCAAACTTTTCAAAGCCTTTTGATAATTGCCCTGTCATCAAATAAAGAGTTAAACTTTCTAAACTTTTTATTGCGTGTCCAATATCATCAGAAAAACCTTTGGTTATAAATGCCAAATCAGACATGCCGTGTGCAATTGTTTTAAAAACTGAACCAAAAACAACACCAAATGCACTGGTTTCTGATGATGCTAATTTCATGTAGTTAGCAACAGCTAGTAATTGAGGCCCAATTGATTGCAGAATTAACAAGGCAACATCTCTGCCTATACTTCTGAATGTGTCAAATGCTTCTGCGGCATCCTTGATGGCTTGCTCTTGTTCACGTGTTGCGCCTTTGCCTTCTATTAAACCTTTGGCAAAATCCACCATGTCTACGCCTTTGGAAGATTTACCAAATACGTCTGCTGCTCTAGCGCTACGAGTTAAAGAGTCTCCAATGTCGGCAATTCCTTGCGTTGTTTTTAACAATAAATCTTGAGTAGACATATTGCCAATATCTTTAAGCGATATGCCTAAATCATTAAAAGCCTTTTGACTATCAAACGAACCTTGAGCAGCTTTATCAACATAATCCGTAAAACTGGACAACATTTTTACAGCGTTGTCGCCTTTGCCGCCAGAGTTTTCTAAAGCATTAGTCAGTTTAATAATAGTATCAATTGCAATATTATTAGCTGCTGCTACATCAGCAATTTCGTCAGCATAGGCAACTGCTTTAAATGTTGCCGCAACAAAAGCTGCTCCAAGCGCCACCACAGCATTTTTTGCCATGCCAACGGCTGCTGTGGCAAATTGATCTAATTTTCTAGATGCAGCATCAATGCCGGTGACAAATTCGGCGCTGTTAAGGCCAAGGGCTACACCAAGTCTTGCAATGTTAGCCATGATTAAATTTCTCCGAATTGAAACCGGGTGCCTGCACCATGAACGCTAACAAGCTGTCATTGGCCTGCGCTGCAAGCTGTTCTGGGCTAGCGGGAGGGTACAGGTAATCATGCACTGCGCCGAGCGTGCCAGCAAGCCGGTACGGGGCTGCGTGAGGCGGTCTGATGTAGTTAAACACGCCGGTTGTCAATGTTGCAAGCTGCGCCAGCAGGCCATGATTGCCCAATGTGCCATCAGCGTACATTGTTTGGATTTGCAGCATCGTGATTTGATCCAGGGCGCTAATTGATTGCATGGTGTGCCCGTTAAAGATCATCGCCGCTGCGACTTGTTCCCTTAACGAGCCAATTAGTTTCCCCGGACTTCCTTGTAAATTGGGCTGATGACTTCAGAAATCTTTTCCACTAGCGCCCGTTGCACGCTCAAGGGCCATTCAAGTTCGATTTCTGCATAGGTTATGTCGTCCAGATTGTTGGCAACGTTGTCTGACTGTAGCAGTCGCACCATCTCAACAATCCTGGCCTCCATCATGGCTTTGTTTGTAGCGGCCTCCCGCATTGAGCGCCCAGATACAACAACATCAGTTTCTGTAAAAACCAAGTCTGCGTTTTCTGTAGCTTTAAATTCTTCCAGCGATTTTGTCAATTCAAAATAAATCTTGTCTATTACTGCGCTGTCTGGTTTGATGATGCGACTGTGGATAGCATCGCTTTCGGATACCAATGGCACGCGCACTCGGAAATTGTGGCCTCCAAGTTCAAACTTTTTGATGCGGAATTCTGCGCCTGTTCCCAGTGCGCTAGATAGTCTTGTCATAGATTTGCTTTCTTGTATTTGTCAATTCTTCTTGCCAGTATTCCAGCAAGCGTGTTTACTGTGTTCTGTGATTCTGATTCTAACGCAACACGCAAATAAGAATGTTTTGGATTACGTGCAGTTCCAAATTCTTGAGCCATTGCTCTAGCATCGCTTTTTATACCCAACTTGGCTAATTTTTTGCCAGATGCTGTAGTTACCAGCGAGATAACAGTGTCAGTGTTGGCAATGTATTTTGACCGCTTGTCTTTGCGATTAGGGCGGCGTGCCTCTACTTGCAAGCTGCGTTTAAGGCCACCAGTGTCTTCTGGTGCTTCGGCAATTGCTTTAGCCAATACTGGCTTCATGGATTCCCGCACTGCCGGGATTAAAATTTTGCTGTTAGCTTTTTTGTCGCCAATTTCTTCTGCCAATTCTCGAAAGACTGCCTGGACACTGCCAACGCCTTCAAGTTTTATACTGACGCTCATGTCATCCTCGGATGATGTCTTTGTACATTAAATTGTTAAGTTCTACGACAAATTTCACGATCTGTTCTGGCGACATTGTGTCGGCATGATTGGCAGCGATCTGATGCACCAGTTGTATGCCTGTCATCTTTTGCTGAGTAAACCCAAACCAATCTTTGCGGGATTCGGCTTGGGTTACCAGAAAGTTCAGCAGGTCATTCGTGTTCTGTATTTTGTCGGACATTTGTTTCCAAAAGTTTGAGGCAGACATACTCCGCTGAGTCTGGGTCTGCCTGGGCCAACGCTTCGGCTATTTCCGCTGCGCTGACTACCTGTTGCCGTGCAAGCGCAGCCAGGTCGCCATAACTGGCAGTCATTTCTGCCAGCACCGCATCTATTGCGGTCATACCGTGTTGCTCCAGCCGTATTGATTGCCACGTGGATGAATCGTAAAATTGACCTTGGCTTCGGCACCTGGTGCAGCGTCAATTTGCCACTGGCTAACTCGCCCATTAAATGCGTAATAAATAGTGTTAGTCCCATCAGTTGCAGCAATTACGTAGGTGCGATCAATAGTGCCGTTATAAGCGTCTGCACGCAACAGCAGCAACACGGTATCGCTTGGGTTCCAAGCCGCTGAAATAGTCATGCTTGTCGGCGCTGATTGCACAGGGATTTTGTCGCTCTGACGGGAGCCAGCAACCATAAAAGATGCAACAGCATCATCCTGCCCAAAAGCCGGGATTGCTTCTACCGGCACCAGATTACCGCTAATTGCGAGCGGAGAAATGCTACCCAAAACGCTCAAGTTTGCCGTAGTAATAGGCGTAGGCGTTGCGCTGGGTTGCGCGTACAAGGTGGCTGAAAAGCCGGGTAATACTTTTGTCGGGAGAGCCATGATAAGTTCCTTTGTTGAGGTGGAAGAAAATTTATTGTCTTATCAGGTCGGAATGTCTAATGTGCAATCTAAGATTACTTGTCCGAGTTTCTCATCATTATCGTAGGTGTTATAAAGCCATTGCACATCGGCTTTGCTGATCTGTATGCCGTAAGTTGCGCCGCCAAACAATCCAGAGTAGCCGTGGAGCGATTGTAGTATCTGATTGCTGATTGTGAAACCGTCTTCAATCACTTGGGTAAAAATACTGATTTGAAATACTGGCGTATCAATTCCCTTGACAGATTGATAGCTGCCGGTGTAGACGGGCTGGTGGATGTTTCGCAGCATCCAGGTTACAAATTTTGGCTCAGTGGCAAAGTTGCGGTTAAAGGTAGCGTAGACGGGGACGGGCGTGACGATGGTAGTCAATGCCGCTTGGATGGCTTTGGCATACGTGACGGGGTTTTGTTGAGTTGTCACACTGCGGTCGCTGGGTTGTTTCTATGCGCCAAAATTGTGACTGACATTCTGTCGTCTGATTCACGCACATCGTTGATTCGCCAATCAAGCGCCCGGTACGTTATTGAGTATTGATCTTGATTGTCAACAATGGTTTTAATGTTTGGCGTGTAGTTAAGTTTGAAATTTATCATGTCGGAATAAAGCCGATATTTTTCAGATATCCGCATACCGTTTGATACGTTTGATACTGTGGCTCGGGTGTCAAACCATTTTGTTATAGTCGTGCTCTGCTCACCAAAAGCCGATGCGCCAAAGGTTAGATTGTTAATTGCAATATTTTCAAAACGTGCAATCGCCATTACATCACCAGTTCTTTGTACGGGCGCAAAAGTGTATCTACACCAAACGGTATATTTTTGAGTGATGCTTCGGTGCTGTTGCTTCGCTGGTTGTACAAGTGCGTCAACAGTAGCAGGCCAGCTTGTTTAATGGCAGGATACGTCTGTAGCGGGTTGGCTGCGGTGGTGTACTGCACGACAATCGGGTTTGCCATGTCGCTAGTGATTGTCGGCAGGCTTGTGAGGATAACCCGGTTGCCGCTGGCATCGTAGTAGTATGTTGCTGCTGTCAAGAGCGTAAGGGTAGGCGGTGCGCTGTTGTTGTAGTACCCAACCGAATTAATGGTTATACCTGCCTGCGTAGGGTATAGATTCTGGCTGACTTCGGGCAAATCCAAAGCCATTGGTGCGGTAATGGTTCCTTGTGCGCCGTACCAAACCCGATACGTCATGGAAAATATTGACATTCCCAAATAGTCTTCAATGGCAAACCTAGTCGCCAGTTCCAGGCTGCTTAAATAAGTGTCTTGGCTTTCGTCATCAAACAAATTTAACTGCTGGGTAATTTCTTCCAGGGTTAGCCAAGGCGTAACCACATCCCGGTTTAATTGCTCAACTTTTGAATAATTAAACGGGTTGCGGGTTGCCCCACCTTGAGCACCAAGGATTTCGCTGGACATTTTTAAACTCCAACCAGACGCACGCCAGCAAACGGGTCACGCACGGTAGATACCATTCTGCGCTCGGCGTACAGAGTGATAAACCCTGGTGCGCTTTGCTCCATCGCTTGCACAGTCATTTCCTCTACGTCTGCAATGGTTACAAACCTGGGCCAGTTGGCAAGGTAAATCGTAAACTTACCCGCTGCCACAGTTTCCATGTTTGGATTCGGAATTACAGGAAAACCGAACAAACTTGCTACAGCACCGCCGTCATAATCGCCAGTTTCTGCTAACAGCCTGCTTGCGTTACCGCTGGCTGCTGCCTTCAATTGACGCAAATCGTAAATCGTATTTGGGTGCATCATCCAGGCGTTGCCTGGCAGACTCCAATATTGTGCGGGAAAGGCTTTAGCCAAACTTGCCAAATCATCATAAGAAATTGCTGCTGCGCCTTGCGATACTGTTAACAGAGTGTGGATGCCGTCCGTGATAGCGGTGCCAGATGAGCCATAAGCGGCTGCGCTGCTGCTGGTGGTGTAGTAATTTAGCCCACGCAAACCATTTGTGCTGCCTGTGCTTGTGGTAGTTGAGCCGGTTTGATCGTTGTTTAGCACCATACTGGCACCTTCCAACTGAGCAAATTCAAGCATCATGTCTTCAACAAGCGTTTCATTCAGATAATTAATGTCGCTCATTACCGCTGTTCGCACGGGCAGGCTGGCGCTAACGACACGGGTCGGCAATTGCCAAATGCTGGTTGCTGTGTTGGGTGAGCCGGTGTTTGCAGTAGCAGCGTAGAGCCACGGGTTTGTGCTGTTTGCTGAGTTACCTGTCTTTGCGACGAACTGCACGCTGGAGCCAAAGGCGGGAATTACCCTTGCTGCTTCTCGAATAGGGTTGCCGAATCGCAGCGCAGCAAAAGCGTTGTCGAAAAATGTGCGCCCACCGATTCCGTCTCCAGAGCCGGTGAGGGCAGATGCCTCAGTTAAATCAATCTTGACTGCATGGCCTTCGTGCAGCGTTTGCTTGATGCCCGACAAAATGCGTGCTGTGCTCATTTGATTTTCCCGAATGTTAAAAAAAGGCAGGGGAAGTCCAACCCCCCCCTGCTAATGGCAACTTAGGTCGATGTGCCGGTGGAGCGATAACGAATGATGGCGTTCGGGTCACGGATGCTGGTTGCCAGCCGTTTTTCGCCATAAAAAGTAATTGAGCCAGGCAGCGTCTGGTCATAGCGGCGCATAACCATATCCATCCTGTCAATGATGCTGTGGCCTAGCTGCCAATTACCAAAATACATTGGGTATAGCGAGTTAGTGCCTGCGCTGCCGGTTGTTGCTTGGCTTGGGTTGTCAAGATACTTGTTCATTACAACATTAAAGCCCAACAATTGCCCAATGATGCCGTCTGGATTCAGCGATTCCATGCTGTTAAAAATCGGGCGTCCATTGTTATCTTGCAGACCACGAATGGCTTGAGCCAGCACAGGGTTAACCATAAAACAGGCGCTAGTCGTCCAATACTGTTGTGGCAGTGCGTAACAAAGATTGATAACGTCTTTGTAGACAATGGCATTTGCGCCGACAGTGTTGACGTTTGAAGTCGTCTGATCGTAGGTTGCAATGCTATGCAAGCCTGTTGCGCTGCCCGTGCCGCTGGTGCCGTATGCCGCTGCGCTAGTAGTGCCGCCGGTATAGGTAGCATTGGCGCCTGGATACTGATCTAGACCACGCAAACCAGATGTGCCGCCATAAGTAGCTGGCGAATTGGTTTGATCGCTGTTTTGGATCATTGACTGCGCTTCTGCCTGGGCAAATTCCATCAGCATGTCGTCAACAATGGTGCCTTCCAGCCCATCAATGTCGTCCAGTGCAGCAGTGCGTACCGGGAATTGCACGTTCAAGTCTTGCAGCACCAGTTGCCAGATGTTCATATCCTGCGTGGTTGCAGAGCCGTTGTTTTGGACCGTGTAGCCCCAAGTTGCGCCAGCGTTGCCGGTTTTGCTGCGGAATTGATAACTAGAGCCATCAGTCACAACGGTGCGGCTTAGTCCACGCATAGGGTTAGCCAGGCGCATTGCTGCAAACACAGGATCGTAGCCAGTGCGTCCACCAATACCATTGCCGCCGCCGGTTAGTGCAGAGGCTTCGTTCATGTAGGCAAGATATTGACTTTCATCGGCAAAAATCTTCAGTGCTTTTTCCACCCGATTGTTTGCGGAATAAAATGATTTCAATTGCTCACGGACAGAGCGATTTACGTCACTGCGGATTGTTTTGGCAATGCGGATGACGGCAGGCATTTGCAGCGTGCTAATTTTTGCCTCAAGTGCCGAGATTTTCTCGGTCATCTCATTTTTGGCAGTGTCAATTGCAGCAGTAGCTGCGCTGGTAACTTCGGCAATCTTGGCGGCGTTGGCGGCTTCAATAGCGTCGAGTTTTTCAATGATGACTTGGGACATGATAAACCTTTAAGCGGGTGTCAAGAAGTTTTAGAAATTCGCGCTGCTCTAAAGCTGCAAGAATCTCCACTGTGGTTGCCTCCGCATCGGAATCGCTCCGGTTTGGCGCAGTTTCATTAGGTATTTGGACAGCATCACGCTGTTCTAATACCCGTTTGAAAGTTGATGCAGCGGCAACCGCATCACTCTTGGACAGTCCAGCATCACGCAGGCTTTGTTCCAAAATCTTTAAATTTGCTGACCCATCGGGCCTAAAGTATTCCAGTTTGCTGACGCAAGCCTCTGGGTTGTTGGGATACATGACTACAGACACTTCGCGCAAGCCGCCTTTGGTAATCTGAAAATAGCCTTCGTCAGATTGATCTGGTTCGCCGTCAGCGTTAACCATTTGGTACGTTTCCGCATATGCGCCCACAGAGACTCCGCCAAACATGGCTGGCGATTCCTTCATCACGTTGTACAGGTCGCTGCCTTGGGTGGTGTTGGTGTAGAGCCTGCCGCTGGCAGTCATGCCGGTATCGTCAAACTCAAAATGCATCCATTCGCCAACAGGAATGGCATCTGCTGAGTGATTGACAAACATGGGTAGCGGCCTGCCCATTGCCTCAAACTCTTTAGCCCAATCTGCAAAGCCTTCCGCTTGATAATTAAACCTGCGCCCGTCTGCGCCTTCGCGTGGCCCCCAACTTGTAACCCGCGCCTCAATTGTGCCGGGTTGCTGGTTCAGATTTAGTTTTGCTTCGCAGACGATTAACAGATCGTTCATGGATTACCTCGTTGGTTTTGGTCTTATCCATATCGTGTATTGTCTGCGGCTTTTTTTGCTTAAACTTTGCAAGCAAAATTGCCAGTTCGTGCGGCGGTTTATTTCCCAAGATTCATTTTTCGAGTTTGACTACCACCGCCGCCACCAGTATCTTGTGGGCTACTGCCGGGAATTGTATCACCAGGTTTTCCTTCTTTCAATTTGTCCCCGCCGTCAATATTTTTCATGCTTAAATATTCCCGAGCCTCATTTGCGGTCATTATGCCAGCATTAACGCCAGCCACCGCAAAATTCATTTGGTCAAGCGGTGCGCCCTTTAAAAATGCCCTTGTGTCAAATTCTACACACAAATTAGGGTAACCCACCAGCAGGTGCTGTTTTAGCTTTTGTTGGACGTTGACAATCAGCGGGTACATACTGGATTTATAGAATTCGTCCAGCATTGTTTGGGTATTATTGTACTTTTGATCAGCAATCCCAATCATGGCCGGCGGCACGCCAAACAAACCGCAGATGCGTTTCATGGTCTGTTCTTTGAGTTTGGCACAATCAGTATCTTGCAGCGTTAACATATCCAGCGGCTGGTATTTCATGCCCTGGTCGAGCAGCATACCTTGGCCTGGCTTGCTGGGGTCTGCGTTGCGGCTTCCCGTCATTGATGACCATGCTTCTTTAAGTCGTGCCGCAATTTCTTTATATTTGCCGTCCGGAATCACGTTTTCGGTCACAAACATCCCGCTGGGTTTGGCCCCGTTTTGCATCACGTAATTGGCGTACAAGTCAATATCTTGGTCAAGGCCAATCAATTCTGCTGCCAAAATGCCTTTGTTAAAACCGCCGTTTCCCTGCCAAGCGGCATCCACCAAGTGCATAACTTGATGGGCTGCAAGTGGTTCGTCACGGTTAAATCCGTAGGCCGGCGTGCTGAGTCTGTAGCTGGGGTATCTGGTTACATTTACTGTCGTACTAATTAAAGTGCTGTCAAAAACGTACATTTCTAACGGGGTTTGCGTGCTGCTTTCCTGGTCTTTGCGCCACCAGAGGATGTACACCTCGCCCGACAATTCATGCCACATGATGTATTGGTAGAAAAATTCGTAGCTGCTTTGGAAATTGTTGGGGTTGTTTAGTAAAAACGCCACTTGTTTGGCTTTGGCTTTGTCCCTAGCGCTGACCTCTGGGCTTTTAACAGCATCATGGTAGCTGCCGTCATCCATCTCGCACATTATTCGGGCTGGCAGTTGAGCCATTGCCCTGGCTTTTGCTCCAACACACGCCATAATCGTGGAATTACGGCTCATCATGCTCATGTCTACGGGTCTGCCAGCGTCTGTGCTGCTGCCCGTGGTGACATAAAGAATCTGGCTGTTGGCGCTGTTGTATCGGTTGTTTGAACCCCACAAAACATTATTGCCAAGGGCGGTTTGACCAAACATTGCGTTTGATTCTTTGACTTGTTTTTGTTTGAAAATGTCAAATAAAGCCATGATTTCCCCTCAAAAAGTTCTGAAACCGAATCCAGATTGTACGGGATTATCTAAGTTACAGTGCATACTGATTATTAAGGAGATTATTCCATCCACCTTGGCAGATTTGTCGGCTTCTTCTTTTCGCACCTTTACATTACCTTGGACATCTTCGTAAACGGAGCAATTTCCAAGCTGCCATCCGACAAACGGGTTGCCGTCGTGCTTTATGCTGTATTGCATAATTAACTTTTCAACGTGCTTGCTTGGGTTGCTTAATACTGCCATGCCCTGGCCCACTTTTTTGAGCGGCAGGCCAGCATCGTTGAGCCGAGCCACCAAGCTGGCGGCGTTGTAGGCATCAAAGCCAATTTCTTTAACTTCGTACTTTTCGCACTGCTTTAGGATGTACTCGCTGATCTCCCGGTCATCCATGACGTTGCCTTGCGTGATGTGCAAAATGCCTGACGCTCGGGCTACTGCAAAAATGTCGCCGTAGTGTTTAGGGATTAAATCGTAACCGTCAGATGGTAAGAAAAACTTAAATTCGGCTTCGTAATCGTCATCAGCAAATCGCTTAAGTGTGCAGACGGCATTTAAATCTCGGGTTGCTGCAAGGTCAAAGCCTATAAATACCGCCTCGGGCTGTCTACCGGGCACCAGGGCGCATTTGGCATCATCCCAGTAGGCTCTATCAACCCAAGCCGAATTTGCGCTCACGTAGACGTTTAAAGTCTTGCACAAGAATTCATTAAGAGCGGCAGGTTTGTGCCTTGCCATTGCCGCACGTTCAGCAATTGCTGCTTCAAAAACTGATATCCCGTGCATAGGGTTTGCTTTGGCCCAAGTGGTAGGATCCCGCCAATCATCGCCGGCGTCTAGGCTGTACATTAGGCCAAACCAGTGCGGGTTGTCGGTGGCCTCGCCCGTTAACATGGATTGCATCAGCGTCAAATCTTCATAAAACTTAGTTTCTTTTGTAAAACTAGCGGTTGTAATGTAGATCCGCAACGGGTTTAGCCTGGCCACCATGCCCGAGTGAAGTACCTCAATTGAGTTGCGGTCTACGATCTGAGCGGCTTCGTCCACAATGGCACAGGCCGGGTTCATGCCATCGCCGGTTTTTTTGGTGTCGCGGCTCAATGCTTTAAATACTGTTTGACTGTCGCCTGCCTTTGTAATTTGGTGTTTGCTCAAGTTGTACAAAGCAGCGATGTTTTGCGGCATTGCCTCAACAAACCCGGTGGCGGCGTGAAACACAATCCCGGCTTGCTCTCGGGTTGTGGCCAAGGTATAGACCTCTGCGCCTGCTTCGCCCCACATCAATTCGTAAAGGGCTATAACTGCTGTCAAAGTGCTTTTGCCTGCTTTGCGAGGCACAAACACAATCACATCTGTGACCATGCGTTGAGATTTGTTTTTCTTGTTCCGAAACCCGTAGACAGCACAAATAATAAATAGCTGCCACGGCTCCAGCACCAGTAACTTGCCTGCGTCTGGGCCTTTGGTATGCCTGAGTTCGCTTGCAAATTTTAGAAAATGCTGGACAAAATTAGCATGAAATTCGTAGGCCCAAACCTTGTCTTCAAGTTGATTGAGGAAACGCTGGCAGGCAAGCGTTACATTTCGGCAAACCAGTATCTCGCCTTTAACCACCCGCACGGCATACAGGATGCCATCCTCAAAGTTCACGGACCGGCCATCAGTTCAGCGAATTTGCCGCTTTCAACTTTGTTTGTGGCCAGGCGTCCCCTAGGTGTCAGGCCCAGCTCGTTCATAATCATGATGGCTCGGCTCAGAGCTTTTTCGCCTGTTGTCAAGTATGGGTTTGTCCCGCTTGTGTTTCCACCGTTAAATTTGCTAACAGGGCCACCTTCATTTGCACCCTTAATGCATTTGACAAATACGTCAAGCTGGAAAGCCAATGCGCCCAGCAAATGCTGATCCTGCGCCGAGCCAATGCCATACGTGTCCCAAAGAAAATCGGCAGTCGTGGTAATGAATTCGTCCATGTTCCACAGGTCGGGATTATCTAGCCAGACGGGTTTGGGTATACGTTGGCGTATGGCCTCGGGCAGCGGTCTGCCTTTATGCTCGGCTTTGGTGCCGTGCACAATGTGTAATTCTGGCGGGAGTCGGTTCATGCGTCAATATTATCAGATTTTGATTTAGCCCTATTCTTCCAACCCCTTTTGTGGCAATTTGGG
>CAIMTR010000458.1 GCA_903844415.1 uncultured Gammaproteobacteria bacterium | reverse complement strand
GCAAATACGCGAAAAGCGTTACCAGTTGCGGAAAAAATAAGGGCAAATAATATTCGATACCGGCACTGGCCAACCCCTTGGAAATGTCTTCATACAAGGGACATTTGCGTACATCAACAGCAAATGCTGTGCGAAATGCTTGTCGAAAATCAGCAATAGCTTTGGTATGCAGTGGGTATTCACGGCCAGGCAACAAACGTATTTCTAGTACTTTTTCGCTGGATATCTGAGTCTCGGGTGCAAACATGCGCAAGCTATCGATCACATCATCAAACAGTTCGATGCGGTAAGGCGTGGTGCTTCCCATTGGATATAAATCCATGATGGCGCCACGGACAGCAAACTCCCCATGTTCATACACCGAATCCACACACTGATAACCAGCACTTTCCAAGGTTCTGCGCATCTCGGTAATGGAAAATTTTTGGCCTGTTTTCAGCACTAGACTGGTGGCGATCATGTAGTCGCGGGGTGAAAGCCGATGTAGGAGAGTAGAAACAGCAAGAATCAGGATGCCGTGTTTCACCTGTGGCAAGTGATGCAAAGTTTCCAAGCGCTGGGAGATTATGTCCTGATGGGGGGAAAAATTATCATAGGGTAGGGTTTCCCAATCTGGAAATTCAAGGACAGTAAAATCAGGGTTTTGGGTCTTATTCAGAAAAAATTCAAGTTCAGCATGAATTCTTTCCACTTGGCGTGAGTTTTCTGTAATCACCAGCGTAAGTCCGGTAAAGTTCTGCGCAGCAGCGGCAAGAACAAAGCTGGGGGCAGAGCCTTGCAAGCCCCCCCAAGATTGCCTGGACCCTGCGGTGGGCGGCAGCGGCAATAAATTTACATTCAAGACACTCAACTATAGCTCCAGATTTTATGAGTCGCGCAGTATAAACCATGCAATAGACAGCGTGTTGTAGTGTAGGCCTAGGTTCACAAGTAAAATCACTTTGTTGGACGACTACTACGGAAAATGTGGCTAGATCATACACTTGCCACATTAATTGCAGGTAAATAAGCATCGATAAAAAACTACGTCAGCTGTGCTTCAGGTTGGACATCTCCTTATCCCGCAAGGATAATGCCCCGGTTTTTTACAAGTTATAAAAAGGACACAAAACGTGGTCAGACCCAATATCGACGAAGGTATCTTTACCGACTGGAAACAGCGCGAGGCACTAGCCCAAGAAATGGTGCCACTGCTCGGCAAACTTGAGCATGAAAAGGGTGTGCAAATTTTTCTGTATGGTAGAGCGCTTAATAATCGCTCCGTTACTTTTATAATGAAATCCCACCGGCGCGTGCGGGAAATGGTACGCAACGAATTGTCGGAATTTGAAAGTCATGCGCTGTTGCTGGCTATGACCAAGCTCCGTTTGTGCCCCAGCCAGATCGATTTAGGTAAGCTCACCGTTGAATTCATGAAGCAAAACCACAATGGCAAGGGCTTGAGTGTAGATGCCTGGGTCGTGCAAGAACTTGCTCATCTTATTGATAACAACCATAAACCCATCGCCAAGCCTACTGACATAATTCTGTATGGATTCGGACGTATTGGACGACTGGTAACACGCTTGTTACTTGAACAAACCGGAAACCGAGAAGTAATGCGACTGCGAGCGGTAGTGGTGCGCAAGAGTGGCGAAGGCGATTTGCAAAAACGTGTCAACTTGTTGCGTAACGATTCCATACACGGTTCATTTGAAGGCACGGTACGGGTGGATGAAGAACACAGCCGCATTATCGCCAATGGCAACATAATTCATTTTATCAATTCAGACAGCCCGGACAGCATCGACTACACCCAATATGGCATTGAAGACGCGCTGGTCATCGACAATACCGGCAAATGGCGCGATCTAGCGGGTTTGTCACTACACCTTAAATCGAAAGGTGTGAGTAAGGTAATGCTTACAGCACCGGGCAAGGGCAATCTTAAAAATATCGTCTGTGGGATCAACCACAACATGATAGAACCTAGTGACAAAATCATTACTGCTGCATCTTGCACTACCAACGCAATTGCCCCTGTATTAAAACTGATAAACGACCGCTGGGGAGTTGTACATGGTCATGTAGAAACTGTGCATGCTTATACCAACGACCAGAATCTGATTGACAATTTTCATAAAGCAGATCGTCGTGGTCGTAGTGCGGCACTTAACATGGTTCTTACTGAAACTGGTGCAGCGCAGGCCGTTGCCAAAGCAGTGCCTGAGTTGGCGGGGAAATTAACAGGTAATGCGGTACGGGTGCCGGTGGCAAATGTTTCCATGGCTATCCTCAATCTGACCCTAGTGAACTCGTGTACCAAAGAAGAAATCAATGAATATTTGCGTCAGATAGCCGTGCATTCACCCCTACAAAATCAATTGGGTTACACCGAATCGCCGGACGCGGTATCGAGTGATTTTATCGGCTCCCGAGAAGCTGCCATTCTTGATGCAACGGCTACTATCAGCAATGGCAAAAATCTAGTGCTGTATTTGTGGTACGACAATGAGTTCGGTTACTGCAATCAGGTTGTTCGTATGGTGCATAAGATGGCAGGAGTGAACTATCTTTCTTATCCAGAAAACGAAAGTATGGATAACTAGCTTGACATATATATACAGTAAAAAAGCGCTTGTTTTGGTCGCAGCAGGCGTTATTTTTATTTTCGTCGCTGTCTATTTTACGTCTCACAATAATCAAATTTACAGTTTACAGGGTGCCACCATG
>CAIMTR010000457.1 GCA_903844415.1 uncultured Gammaproteobacteria bacterium | reverse complement strand
CAGCAGCGATAACACCCCCGTCACGCAATACAACCGGCGGATTGTCCTCGATAGCGCATTGCAGTAAGTGGGCAAGGGCAGGATATTCGCTGATTTGTCCGGTCAATGTGCTTATATGGGACGATTGAAGAGAGATCAGTAACACCTGCAACGCAGGAAAACATAAGAGTGCATCACGCAAACGAGCTATATCACGTGGTCGGGCAGAACGCAGGGCGATTCTGGACAAAATACGTTCAACATCACCAATTTTTTGCAGGAGAGGATGTAACTTCTCATGTTGATATTCATGCTTGATCGTAGCGACAGCTGATTGACGATGGCGAATTTGTTGTTGGTCACGGATAGGGCGATGTAACCATCGCCTTAATAAACGACTCCCCATGGGGCTGGCACATTTGTCAAAAACTGCTGCTAGGGTAGCACTGGAACCCCCACTTAACGTCAAATCAATTTCCAGATTACGCCGGCTAATCGCATCCAAAATCAGACTGTCTTCGGAGTTCTCCACTCGTAAACTTCGGCAATGAGCCAGCGTATTTTGTTGAGTATTTTTTGCGTATTCAAGCAGACAACCAGCGGCAGAAATTGCAGAAGTCATCTGCGCACATCCAAAACCCTCTAGGCTGTTAGTTCCAAATTGCCGAGTCAGGCAATACTGGGCAGTGTCCAGATCAAAATCCCGTACTGGACGTTTACGTAAACCAGCCCGGTCAGAAATCGCAGCAGGAAAGGACATGTTTTCTGCAACCAACAACTCAGCGGGATTAAGCCTATACAGTTCTGCCAACATGCTAGATTCAGTCAAAGTTTCTAGGACCGTAAACCTACCAGCACTCACATCTAAAGCCGCCAGACCATATACGTTTTTGTTTAGCCAAAGCGCCACCAACAACTGATCGTGATATTCCTTGAGAAGAGCTTCATCGCTCAGGGTTCCTGGCGTAATTAATCTGACCACCTTGCGTTCAACAGGGCCCTTGCTAGTCGCGGGGTCGCCAATCTGTTCACATATGGCTACAGACTCGCCAACACCCACAAGTTTTGCGAGATAACGATCTGCAGCATGGTAGGGAAGCCCGCACATTGGAATGGGTGCTCCTCCTGACTTGCCACGAGCGGTCAGTGTAATACCAAGAATTTCTGAGGCTCTAACCGCATCCTCGAAAAATAATTCATAAAAATCACCCATGCGATAAAACAACAACACGTCCGTATATTCGGCTTTCACCGTCAGGAATTGTTGAATCATGGGAGTGTGTTGCAGGATTGTGTTGGTCAAAGTTATCGCAAGCAAATCGAAAATTCGGCAGGAAATAGATACTACCCTATTACAGAGCCCCGCTCCAAGTTGGGAGTTCATAAGTTAATATGGCAGTTTGATAATCAAGAAAACCGGTCTGAACTTTATGCTCCTGGATCAGGGTGCGCCATTGGTAAGAATACAAATGAGAGCTTGTTGATGCGGGTGCTTTAAACATGTACCGCCATGACCACTTATAGGCATGAAAGAGCAATTTTTAACCTGAAGAACTACCCAATGTAACTGTGTTTGATCAGTTGTATGCAATCGGGAAAGCGGACGCTTAACACCACTAAACTAGGATGATAAATGTAGCCGTTTTAGAAATATTTTTTCGGGTTTCCCCCTAAATCATTTTTGCCGAACACTCGTTTATCTGCTTTAATGATGAAACTAATAGGGACAATGATGAGTGCGTTTAGTCATTCGTTTCAGCAGATAACTATTTTTGGCGATAAACTTTTTTCGGCAATTTTAATCCCGAAATTCACTTTTTTTGATCAGAAAATTCACCTTTTTAAATCAGGACATTTACCATGGCAGAAAAAGAATCTAATAAAGATAAAGCATTAGCTGCAGCGCTTTCCCAAATTGAAAAACAATTTGGAAAAGGTTCAATGATGCGGCTCGGAGCCAGTGAAATTTTGGCGATACCTGCAATTTCCACTGGATCTTTAGGCCTGGATATTGCACTTGGTATTGGTGGCTTGCCCCGGGGCAGAATAGTAGAAATATATGGCCCAGAATCTTCCGGTAAAACTACTCTGACTTTGCAAGTTATTGCCGAGGCTCAAAAAGCAGGTGGCACCTGCGCTTTTATAGATGCCGAGCATGCGTTGGATCCAATCTATGCAGGAAAACTGGGTGTTGATGTGGATAATTTGCTGGTGAGTCAGCCTGATACGGGCGAACAGGCACTTGAAATTTGCGACATGATTGTGCGATCCGGTGCTGTTGATGTTGTGGTCATAGACTCTGTGGCAGCACTGACACCGCGTGCAGAAATAGAGGGTGATATGGGCGACAGCCACATGGGCTT
>CAIMTR010000456.1 GCA_903844415.1 uncultured Gammaproteobacteria bacterium | reverse complement strand
AAGTAAATCTTATCAACTAATCTATTTACAAAATCCTATTTTTCTAACTTATGTCAAATTCAACTCAATTTCAACTCAACGGAAAGTTATGCGAAGTAACGACCAATGAGAATACTCCCTTATTGTATGTTCTCAGAAATGACCTGGACCAAAAAGGTTCCCGTTTTGGTTGTGGTACAGGTAACTGCGGTGCTTGTACTGTAATAGTAGACGGTACTGCGACACAGTCTTGCAACACTCCGTTGTGGTCTGTAAGTCAAAAGAATGTCTGGACAGCAGAAGGACTTGCTTTGGATCCGATTGGTAAGTTAGTTCAAGAGGCTTTCGTTAGAGAACAAGCTGCCCAATGTGGTTACTGTATTAACGGCATCATGATGAGTATTACTGCACTATTGAAGAAAAATCCGAATCCTAGTAGAGCTGAGCAAAATGCTGCTTTAGATGTTAATTTATGCCGTTGTGGAACCCATGTACGAATTTTCAAAGCCCTTGCTAGTGTGGTTGAGACTTTGTCGAAGGAGGCAGTAGCATGAGTAACGTCCAACAAAATCCATTACCTACTTATATTCAATCCCATCCAATGCTCAACCAATGGTTTGCATTGGATCAATTACCATTATTAACGGTATACAGTGGCAAAGTAGAACTAGGCCAAGGCATTCAAACTGCATTACAACAAATTGCTTGCCAAGAACTTGGTATCACACTTGATCAAATTCATTGGGTTGCGGGTAATACTTTCCATTCACCGAATGAATGGTATACCGCAGGTAGTCAATCGATCGAAAATGGTGGCGTTTCATTACGCTGTGCACTCTCTCATGCGCGTTGGCTCTTTTTGAATGCTGCCGCGAAAGCATTGAATGTAAATGTGCATGATGTGCAAATTAAAGCGGGCATTTTTTCCTGCCCAGGTGTATCAAAAACGGTGACATACTCTGAATTAGCATCCCAAATTGATATTCATATTCCAATCCAGTCATTTCCTGAAGCTGTGGCATCTTCCACTCAGGTAAAAGAGGCCATTATCGGGCAAAGTATTCCAAGAAAAGATTTACTCGATAAGTTATCTTCAGGAGCCTTTATTCATGATGTCGTTTTACCTGAAATGTACCACGCTAGAATGCTGCGCCATAGTCATGCTCAATCAACGATTCAATCTGTCGACCTCGAGGCAATCAAGGGGTTAAATGGGGTTGAGCAGGTGGTTTTGAGCGGTAGTTTTCTAGCGATTCTTGGTAAAAATGAAGCTGCCTTAGTTGCTAGTTTGGCAATGGCTCATCAATTTGTTCTGTGGCAGTTGCCTTCGTTTTTTGAACGTCAACGGCCAATCTAAGAAATCTTAACGACTCTTCCAGCAAGCGATAAGATCGTTTTTAACAAAGGTGAGGCAAGTGCTTCTGCGTCACAAATGACAGCGAGATACACAAGGCCTTTTATAGCGCACGCATCGATTGGCCCAGCTTGTGCGTTAGCACAAATGGTTGATGGACACTTAACTGTTTGGTCCCATACCCAAGGTTCCCATTTGTTACGTGATCAAATTGCTGTTGGATTGAGACAAGATCCATCCACCATTGATGTGATTCATTTGCACGGAGCAGGTTGCTATGGTCATAACAGTGCCGATGATGTTGCTTTTGATGCCGCTTTTATTACCCAACAAACAGGTT
>CAIMTR010000455.1 GCA_903844415.1 uncultured Gammaproteobacteria bacterium | reverse complement strand
TCATTCCCGCAAGCAATTCATCCCTGATTCGCGCATAGATCAACACGTTTGCATCCACCGCCATGCCCAGTGTCAAAACGATACCAGCGATACCAGGCATTGTTAACGTTGCACCTATAATTGACATAATAGACACAATAAGTAGTAAGTTTATTAACAATGCGATATTTGCTGCGATACCACAGAACCTATACAACACCAGCATTAGTACCACCATTGCTATCAGACCAATCAATACTGACATAAGGCCATTATCAATATTTTCCTGACCAAGACTTGGACCTACAGTGCTTTCTTCTAGGAAATACATTGGCGCCGCCAATGCACCAGAGCGAATCAACAGTGCTAGATCGTTAGCCTCATTAGACTCTAGGCCAGTAATACGAAATTGACGTCCAAGGGCTGACTGAATTGTGGCTACACTGATCAGGCGCTCATCAACAAAAGGCACAGACTTGGTAACTAGCACTCCATCAGCACCTTTTTCAGTTACATTACGAGTTTTAGTTTCACTAAGCAAAATGGCCATCTGTTTGCCAATATGGGTTCGTGTGACCTGGTTGATTTGTCTGGCGCCAAGCGCATCTAGTGTGATGTTGACCTGAGGCAGAGTAGTTTGTGAATCAATCGATGTTTGTGCTCCAGTGACACTCTGGCCGCCAACAATGACATCTTCGTTCAGACGCATCGTCTGACCTTCATATGCATATTCCACTGTGGTACCAGCAGTTGCATCCGGTTCGGCCAGCAAATGAAACTGCAAAGTTGCAACAGCACTGATCAAGTCCTTGGCGCGAGTCGTATCTTGAATACCAGGCAATTCGATAATAATACGATTAGCACCCATTTGTTGAATTTTAGGCTCTTTCACGCCGAGTTCATTAACCCGTGAACGCAAGGTAGTAAGGTTTTGCTGAATAGCATTTTCCTGCAACAACAGGATACTGGGTGCTGACATGGTGTAATTAATCACAAACTGCTGTCCGTCCTGCGCGGTACGTGACAAAAGATCAGGGAAATTCGGCTGGATCAATGCCATCGCAGTAGTCCGAGCGTCAGCATCGGCAAAACGTACAACGATACGTTTTTGTGCATCCAAGGTAATTGGCGGCTGATATCGAATACGTTCTTCACGCAGTTGGTTACGCATGGCCGCGATTGTGTCAGTCAGTTGTTTATTGACTGCCTCATCCATGTCCACTTCCATCAGAAAATGCACACCTCCCTGCAAATCCAGACCATAGGTCATGGGACCAGCGTTAAGAGCTTGCAACCAGGCTGGGGTATTTGCTGCAAGATTAAGTGCGACTATATAGTCCTGCGGCAATTGCAAATTGATCAATTGTTGTGCGCGGCTCTGCTTATCCTGATCACGCAAGCGTATCAAAGCGACACCATCTTCAATACTTGCATCAAAGTATTCGATGCCATCCTGCTGCAAAGCCCGCACCGCAGTATCGAGTGCAGTTTGATCTACCACACCACTATCATGGGAAATTTGCACCGCCGGATCGGGTGGATAAAAATTAGGGGCAGAATAAATTGCCGACAAGATAACTACAAAGAGTATCAACAGATTTTTCCACAGGGGATATTTGTTCAACATTGGTCCGGCCAGAAAATTATTAAATGGATTTAATGGTGCCTTTGGGCAACACTG
>CAIMTR010000454.1 GCA_903844415.1 uncultured Gammaproteobacteria bacterium | reverse complement strand
TATAAAACGTTAATATTATTTCTTGAAATTGAGCATACGTTGTAAGGGAATCATAGCCAGTCTACCGAGTTCAGCATCTACAACAATCTCGTTCTCACCAAGCAAGAGTGAGTTATAAAGATTTTCCATGGTATTCATTCCCATCCAAGGACATTGAGCACAACTGCGGCAGGTGGCACCTTCCCCAGATGTTGGTGCCATAATAAACTCTTTTTCTGGCGCTAATTGCTGCATTTTGTAAATAATGCCATGATCTGTTGCTACAATAAATTGAAGTTCAGGCCTCGATTGCGCAGCCTTGATTATTTGTGTAGTAGAACCAATTACATCTGCAAGTTCTAAAACATTTAGTGGTGCTTCTGGGTGAGCTAGTACTGCCGCCTTTGGATACAAGTGTTTCATATCAAGCAGTGCCTTCGCTTTAAACTCTTCATGTACTATGCAGGCTCCATCCCACAACAAAATGTCTTCACTGGATAACTTACGTTGAATGTATCTACCTAAATGTTTGTCTGGAGCCCAAATTACAGATTTACCTGACGCAAGAATATGTTCGACTACTTCTACTGCAATTGCAGAAGTAACTACCCAATCCGCTCGCGCTTTCACACCTGCAGAGGTGTTAGCATAAACCACAACCTCGTGATCTGGATGTGCATCACAAAACATTGAGAATTCATCGACTGGGCAGCCAAGATCAAGAGAACAGGTTGCTGCCAGAGTCGGCATCAAAACAGTTTTTTCTGGATTAAGAATTTTTGCAGTTTCTCCCATGAAACGCACTCCTGCTACTACCAAAGTACTCGCATCAGAGTTGGCTCCAAATCGTGCCATTTCGAGAGAATCAGCAACAAAACCACCTGTTTCTTCTGTAAGAGATTGAATTTTAGAATCGGTATAATAATGCGCTACAAGGACAGCATTTTTTTTCTGCAAAAGAACTTTGATTTTTTCTTTGTAGTCAATTTGCAAATGCGGGGTGAGAAAATTGTTAGCAGGAATTTTATTCAGCCATGTACGGACCAATGTACGGTCTGCAACCAAGTCAGAATTTATTTTGTCAGTTATTTCCATAATAAATGCAAAAATTTAAGCTTGCCATTTAATTGCCGGATATTAAGACAGCTTTTAGGATAAATAAAAAGGCAATTGTACAAACTGATCTGAAGGAAACTTTTACCGAGCATGACATCTGCGCGAAGACAGCAAGTGATGCAGAAGACGTTGAGACAGTTGCTAAGTTACGCGGACATTTGAATGCCGCGACAACGGAAAAAACTTACCGCCGACTTCCCAATCAAGTGATACCACTGAAGCAAAAATGATAATTCTATGAGGCAAAATCGAATCTATGAGGCAAAATGATTTTGAGGGGCGCTGTAAGTCATTGATATATGGTGGGTCGTGCGCGATTCGAACGCGCGACCAATTGGTTAAAAGCCAACTGCTCTACCGGCTGAGCTAACGACCCATTTAAGAAAGTCGGCATAGTACGCAAAGATGCCAAAATTACAAGTATTTTTCTTATCTTGATTGTACTGAGCCTTACATTTTACCGACTTGTTAGAACTTTTTCATCTTCATATATCATAAGGTCTGATAATTGGTTGGATCAATGTTATTTGCCTCAAAAAATCCTTTGCTGCGAAAACGACAGCTATCGCATTTACCACACGCTCGACCATCAGCATCGGCCTGATAACAAGAAACTGT
>CAIMTR010000453.1 GCA_903844415.1 uncultured Gammaproteobacteria bacterium | reverse complement strand
TGCCATTTTGGTTGTTGCCAAAATTACCGCCGCCACCACCACCGCCACCACCGCCAAACCCACCGCCACCGCCCCCGCCAAACCCAAAGATGTCCACATCCTGCAAGAAGAAATCCCTTTTTTCAGGGAAAAATAATGAAAAACGCGAGAGGTTAACCTGGCGGTTGTCTACTTCTGTGGCAGAAAAGTCAGTATTGAATGTGACAGCCCCAGTTAGGTTTGGGGTTATCTTGTAAAACATATTTACCGAAGGATCCAAACGTTGCTTTGTGGTGCCTGCGATATGATCTTCAGTTAATGCCATGGCTACCGATGGAATGATGTCTAAACCAACACCCTGCTTAATATCACGGATACCGGAAATGATGCCTGTAGTAGTTGGGTTGATGCTGCGGTTATACGAAGACCAAGCAAGTTCTTCGCGTTTACGCGCGATGGTACGAGCAATGGTAAAGCCCCATTCTTCTGTAGTAGGGTCAAAATTTAGCGTATTAAAAGGAATCGCGACTTCTGCCGTCCAACCCTGTTCATCGATGCGACTCTCTACCTGCCAGATTCCGCTCCAGTCTGCATTCAGAGAGTTTGGGTTTTCGTAAACACCTTCGCGGCGAATACCGTTGGGGTTTACCTGAAACTGGTAACCTGTACGGCCATTATTAAAAGTATCAAGAATGAATTCGAATGCGTCATCAAATTGCATGCCTTGGCCTTGCACTAACTGGCGAGCACTGATCCCTGACGGATCACTGTCGAACATACGGGCACCGATATACAAAAACCGCTCGCTGTAAGCCAAATAAAATTCTGTTCGTTCGGAGGGTTCACCACCATCATTGGGTTCAAATTGATGTAAATCGGAAATGACAGATGCAATTTTCCAGATTTCATCATCGAGCACACCATCAAGTTCGGGTTCAAGCTCGGTACGAGCTATCTCAATTCGTTTGCGTGTGGCAGAGTCAATTGGGACTTCGACGTTTGAAGCGGCAGGGCGTCTACCACCAGTGGGTGGTTGCGCAAAAAGCACACTAGAGGTAACCAATGCTGGCAGCAGGAAGGCTAATGAATAATTCAAAAATTTCATGAGTTTGGTTCATTCCAAAAAGTAGGTATGCAGTATAGTGAAGGAGTGTATTTACACAAAGATACAAGCAAGCAATTCATCGATATTCCTCTGCATATCCTTATTATTCAGGGGAAATTATCCATATTTAATTCTTAGTTTGTAAGTTTGTTTAATGCTGTACACAACACTTTCAACACTTGTAATACCAGTATTGAAAAAAAAACAGTGGAAAAGTGCTCATTTTTTCGACATTACACTGTCTGGATCACATGACCCAGACAGTAAATAGCGAGTTATTTATTGTATACAGCTTGTGCAGCAGCTACGGCCTTGCCACTATTTATTGGCGCTTTCATATCTGACAAGATTGCATCGAGCGCTCCTAGACAAAGCAGCACATTGGTAGCACATGCACTTTCACCCATCAGACCTATGCGCCACACTTTGCCAGCCAATGCGCCCAGTCCAGCACCTATTTCCAGATTGTAGTCTTTTAACAAGCGTGCTCTGACATCAGCTTCTTTCACTCCGACGGGCACCGTTATGGAATTAAGTTGCGGCAAGCGTGCTGCTTTGGGAACCACGAAACTTAATCCCATGGCTTCAACACCAGCAGCTAGTGCGCTGTGATGAAATGCATGCCGAGCCCAAGAATTTTCTAAGCCTTCTTCTTTCAAGATGACCAAGGCTTCGTGTAAACCATACATACTGTTTACAGGGGCAGTGTGGTGATAGGTCCGCGCACCATCTCCAGCCCAGTAGGCCATGATCAGCCCCATATCAAGAAACCAACTTTGCACTTTTGTTTTACGATTTTTGATAACTTCTACTGCGCGTTCACCAAAACTGACAGGAGATAAACCAGGGGGGCATGACAAGCACTTCTGTGTGCCGGAATAAATAGCATCAATGCCCCAACCATCAACATCAAGTTCGATTCCAGCTACACCTGTTACACTGTCTACTAATGATAGAGAACCGAATTTATGAGCTAAGGCAGTCAAGGCCTTGGCGTCGCTACGTGCACC
>CAIMTR010000452.1 GCA_903844415.1 uncultured Gammaproteobacteria bacterium | reverse complement strand
GATACCACTGTGTGACTGGAGTTCAGACGTGTGCTCTTCCGATCTCCCCAAAACCCCAAAACCCCAAAACCCCGTTAAAGCGATGATGAGTTAAATTTGATAATTAAAATACCTTTAAAATGGAATCAAGTAACCAACTACTCCAGAATAGTGCTGATGGCATGCAGCAAAACACCACCGCGTATTCAAATTCTGTGGTTGATGCGGAAAATGAGGACAAGGAATTTTATGGAGACATAAGACCTGCTGCAGTAAGTACATCAGTACCGCAAGCGGTCCCAAGTTCGCCGGGATCCCGCCTGCTGTACTATGCTGGCAGTCCAGGACGATATATAAAGACAAAAATAGCGCCCGGCTCAGTTAACAGCAGCATCTTCTCTTTGGTGATCATTTGTCTGGGAGCAGGCACGCTCACAATCCCATATGTGTTTTACGAACTTGGCTTTGTACTTGGAACACTGTCTATTTTTTTTGGAGGATCAATCAGCGCGTTCTGTGCCTATTTATTAGCCTACTGTGCACATCACACTAAAGGAACAACTTTTGAAGAGATCGCCCTCGTTACGTTCGGGAAAAGAGGTTAGTATCTGACAACTTTCTGTATGGTATTATGCAACATCGGGTTCACTGTCAGCTACATCATCACTGTAAGTCTCATGTGATAATACTTCTAGTTCAAATCTTTCCTGCCTTATGCTATTGAGTAGTCAATCGGCAAACCACTACCACCGTGGTGCACTTTCTAAACCATAAAAGGCTAGGCCATCTGGGGCGTCCTTTTCTCGGTAAGACATCCTTGTTAACAAATTTTAGTTTTTTATTGTGTTCCCTTTGAGCATCCCCCGAGAGCTTAAGAGTTTAAGATTCACGTCAGCTTTCTCAGTCATGGTGTCCTTCTATATAGTGCTTGTGATTTTCTTCGAAGCTGTACTTAACCATGGTACCTCGGAGTCAGTTGGGTCGGGGTTCTCCGCAGCACATGACTAAATAAATTTGAATGCCGCATCCTTTTTCAACTCGCTACCCCTTATCATATTCGCCTTCATGTACCAAATTAACGTTCCAGCCATTTACACCGAACTATAAGTCTAGACCTTGCCAAACGCCAAAAAGGTAATCGTAATGGGCACGAGTTTTGCTTCCTTACTGTACATCGTCGCAGGAATTTTCGGTTGGATCACATTTTCAGCAAACGTATCACCTGAAGAGTATAAAAAAATCTTTGACGCCTAGAATATCCTCCGCGCTCCTTATATGACTGCTAAAGGCTCTTTCCCAATAGCAGTTTATGTCTGCCTCTACGGTATCACATTAGTGGTGGCTTTCGCTTCACCATTCACTGTCCTACCCACGAAAGACAGCATAGAGGCGATGTTGGGCTATAAGTTAAATTTTAGACAAAATCTCATGTGGACACTGATCATAGTCGCTGTGAGTTGCGTTATTGCAACCCCAGTCCTCAGCATAGCGACTATAATGACCATTTTAGGGGCCACCACCAACAGCGCCATCGGGTTTTTGTTGCCCATAGCTTTCTACCTTAAACATGAGAGGAAGACCCCTAGGTACACAAATGATAAGATAGCGTGCTACGTTCTTTTCGTGTTCATTTGTTTCAGTTCAGTGGCTGAACTGACCACCTTTACTCTAAAAACATTGGAGGGAAATGGAGACAAAAATTGAAAAATTATTTAATTTGGCTTTGAATTCTCGCAATATGTATATGGGGTTTTGGGGTTTTGGGG
>CAIMTR010000451.1 GCA_903844415.1 uncultured Gammaproteobacteria bacterium | reverse complement strand
CATCCGAAAGTTTTGCGCCATAAGTCATATTGGGTTTGTTCAATTTTCGCAAGATGTAACCCCCCCCCCAAAGTTCTCTCCACTCGATTCGATTGTTCTCCGCCTTCTACACAACCTACTGTCGGTGTTGGCCACATTCCCATCCGTTTCTTCAATGCCTTTCGACTGTTGCTTCCCCCATCTTGACCTGTTGTGGGAGTGTGAAAAAAATTCACATTGTTTGGTATTCTTGGCAACAATCCAAATTCGTTCTCTAAGGTGATTTGCGCCAATATCGGCCGCTGAAAGCACTCCCCATTCCGCATCGAACCCCAGCGAGGAAAGGTCTGCAAGGACTGTTCCAAGTCCTCTAGAAGTGAGCATTGGGCTGTTTTCCACAAATGCGTATTTGGGTCTAATTTCCCCAATGATTCTTGCCATATGTCCCCACATTGAACTTCTTTTACCTTCAATTCCTGCACCTTTTCCCGCTGCGCTAATATCTTGGCACGGAAATCCTCCAGATACAACATCAACAATTCCTCTCCACGGTTTTCCGTCAAAGGTTTGAACGTCATCCCAAATCGGGAAAGTCGGGAGTATTTTGTCATTTTGTCTTGCGACAAGTACGCTTGCTGGATAGGCTTCCCATTCGACTGCACAGACTGTTCTCCATCCGAGCAAATGTCCCCCAAGTATTCCTCCACCAGCGCCTGCGAAAAGAGCCAACTCATTCATATTTCCCCTTATTTAAGCGCAAGCCAAAGACCAACTTGGGCAAAGGCATATCCACCCCAAATCATAGCGTTAGATGTAGCGCCTTTTTTAAATTGAGCAATACAGACTATGAGATAGCCTAACCCAGTAGCACCTACTATTATTTTTTCCAACATCCTTTTTCTCCCCTGTTACCTTTTGCATATTGATCTACAAAATCGTTTAAATATTTATGTAGATTTGGTGATTTGCTAATGTAAACACGAAACTTAGCAAGGCCCATCTGTTTTCTTAACTTACAGAGTTCTCTTACTCCACTTTCATGTTTAGCTTGCTCATACATTTGGCTTTGAGGCTTGCATAGGTGTCATATCCATTACCAATGATCCCAAGTTCTTTTGCTTTAGCTTCAATTCCTTCATTGCTAAACATCCATTCTTTAGATTCTTTTTTCTTCTTAGGTTCTATAACCAACTCATCTTCCCAACGCTCTTGGTTTAACCAGGTAGCTGGGTGGGGTATAAATTCTAACTCAATCTCTTTTATATCCCAATAAATAATATGGTCATCTAAAGCTTTGCAAGCATCTAATTGTTGCTGTTCTGTAAGCCTGTCAAATGCTTTGCGAGCTACAGCTTTAGCTACTTTGCGTGGATATAGCGCCCAAAATTCATCAAACATTTCTGTGATACCTGTCTAGTGGATTATTAATCATGCTAATAATTAGCTCGTCTACACTAAAAAACCATTGAATTACTTTCATGCCATCATGCTGCATGATTGTAAAACTCATTGCAAAACCCTAGGGCTAGGTGGCGTTTGTGGGCTTGGTGGAACTGTGTATTGTGTAGATCCAACCACAGCCGTAGTAATGCCGCTAGGCGTTGTTATTACTATTTGATTTGAATAGATCGTAGCAGTCTGTGTTGTGTAACCCATTGGGTTTACAAACTGTGCTTTGTTGCCGTTAATTTGAACTGTTCCTCTGTTGTAGCCAGCAGAATCAGTCATTGGATAAGTTTGAGCTTTAGCCGGTACACCGTATGCAAACATACAACCTAACAAAGCGCCTAATAAACAACTACCTATAAAATCTTTCATTTAAATCCCCTTAAATGTTTACTCGTTATTGAGTTCTTTTAGTTTCCATCAATAGGTTTTAGTTAGTCCACTAGTATTTATACTTAGTTGCTTTAAAACCACTTCCAAGAGGTTTGAGCGAACCTAGCCTACCTAGGTTGCCTTCATAGTTCTTCCATTGAGGAATCGCCAACCCGACAGTCTTGCATGGTATAGGCACTATCTTCGCCACCTATATTTGCGCTGTTTCAACCATTACCCCCAGTAGCGCTGTGTTTCCTATTCCCTGGTATGTCGTTAGAGCCTCGAAATAGGAAAGCTAGTTTACTACAAGTATTTATTCATGTGAAATTCCCCGTGAAACCCAAAGGTTTGTAGGTTTGATAGCTCTCTTTCAAAAGAAAAATACCTTGCTAATTCTTCTGGCGCAAACTTAATTCCATTGCTAACAAAGTAATCTCTATTCACATGGCAAATAAGATCATCCTCATTTAAATCTTTATACACAAACTTAGGCTGTGCAGTCAATTCTAAAAGTCGTTTACTTCTAAGGGAAAACCCTCCATTACCTACACGCAATCCTTCAGGATGCCAGGGCCATACTGCACCTATGTAATCGTAGTCTAAAAATTCGGGCTGCCAAGCGCTTGCATTAATTACCCACCCATCCCATTGGACTATCAAAACAAAGTCCGTCTTGATGTATTTATGCAGTTCTTGAAGCATAAATTTGCTATAAGCTTGTTTGCTATTAATGCTTATGTGGTCAATAAACAATTCACCACCAAATTCAATATGACGTTTGCTTCTTTCTATGGCTTTTTTAGCTAATTCAGGTTGTGCTGAATCTATGGCGCAAATGGTTAAATTACTCAGTTTCATTTTGTTTACCAAAAGCGTTGTTTTTAAGCAATTCAGGCCATATAAGCCAAAAGCTAGTAGGAAACAGGTCTTGGCGAGTCACTAAACCATGACTTTCTGTTTCAATTCTTGCGCCCAAAAGCATATATTTATCTGCTGGGATTCCTCTGATACGCCAGTTAGATACGGCTGCTGGGTCTATTTTGCACATTCTAGCTACCTTTGCTGTACCACCTAGTAGGTCAATAATTGCGCTGTCGGTAAGTTTTAATTTTGTGTCCATTCACGCAGTTTAACTTAAATGTTGTTTATTTGCATAGACTTTACTTTTTTTATTTACTTGTGTTAAAGTTTGTTTATAGCAATTTTGCTATGCCATTTAAGGGGAATTTAATGGATGAATTAAGTCAACTAATGTTAGAACATGAGGAATTTCTTGAAGAAGCCCTTACTGCTATGGAATATGGTGCATTGCTAACAGATGACCAGGTCAATGTTATTCGCAGCGCTTGCGGAAAACCAAAACAGCGCAAAAACCCAGTTTTAGTTGATATGTTTAATGACTTTGGCAACATTTTTAGGAGCGCAGCATGAGCCAATCAGAATCTATTGCTAATTTAGCTAAAGCATTATCAATCGTACAAGGCAAATTAACTTATGCGGTCAAAGACTCTGCGAACCCATTTTTCAAATCTAAGTACGCTGATCTTGAGTCTGTTTGGGATGCCTGTCGTTCTTTGCTTGCTGATAATAATTTATGTGTCATTCAAATGCCTGGCAATTATTTTGAAGGCCGTATGTGGCTTGTCACTAAGCTTTGTCATTCGTCAGGAGAATGGATAGAACAAGAAATGTCTGTGCCTGTTCAAAAAGCAGATGCACAAGGCGCAGGATCAGCATTAACCTATATGCGTAGATATGCGCTGGCAGCTTTTGT
>CAIMTR010000450.1 GCA_903844415.1 uncultured Gammaproteobacteria bacterium | reverse complement strand
TGGCAAGGAGTCTCGCCTGGCTATAATATGAAGCTTGGTGCCGCTGAATTTTTAGATCTTTTTGCTGCCTCAGCAATTGAGGATTTTGAGGGGCCAACATCAATTCGATCTGTAATTTTTTTTCTGCTACTTCTACCATCTCAGGTGACGGTGTGCGGGCACTGCCAAAAATAACTACCGTGTGTTCAATATTGTGCTCTTTCAGCACCAACTCAGGCTTACTCAATTCCAATTGCAGCCGAACGGGGCGCAAGTCGTCCCTCAACAAAAAATCTGTGTCGGCAAAAGCCAACTGAAATGCCGACGATTTCATCTGCGCACTTGCCATCTTTTGTTGTTCTTCCAGTTTTGCTATTTTCAACGCATCGGCGGCGGTAGTAAAAAGATGCCCAGGCTGTCTGCGTTTGGAGAAGTTCTTGCTCATATGGCTAGCCTTCTAGTTGAAACTGTTGTTGATGCCGTTATTGCTGCGTCTGTTGTCGCAAGCGTTGTTCTAATTCGTGCAGCCGTGCTGGTGTACCCACATCAAGCCACTCGCCCGTAAATAAAATCCCACTGGCTTGCTGCTGAATGATTGCTGTTTTAATAAGGGGCAATAAGGGATATTTTTCTGTACTGACGCCGCCAAAAAAATCGGGGTGATAGACCGCAATGCCACTGTAGGTAAAGGTACTCACTAATGTAGATTGTGTGGATTCTGGCAAACCCAGTCTGCTGTTTTGATTAAGTAAAAAATCGCCTGCCAAGTGATGCTCAGGATTAGGCACCAGCACCAAATGTGCCAAGTCACCGACCGCCAGCCCAGTACGCAACTGGCTGTAGTTATAACTGGTCCACAGATCCGCGTTCACTACTGCAAAGGGTTGAGAACCCAACAGTGGTAATGCCCTAATAATGCCACCTGCCGTTTCTAAAGGTTCTCCCTCGCGCGACCAGCTGATACTAACCCCCAAACGACTGCCATCACCAAACTCCGATTCTATCTGTTGTCCCAGCCAGGCATGGTTGATGACCAGATCTGTAAAACCGTGTTGTGCAAGTTTGCGGATTTGATGCTCGAGCAGTGACAATCCTCCTGCCTTGAGCAGTGGTTTGGGAGTGTGGGCAGTCAGTGGCAACATCCTTTCCCCCTTGCCTGCCGCAAGCAGCATTACTTTCATACTAGCGCCCCTGCCGGCTTATCTTGCGTGGCGCGCACCAATGCCGCATCTAAATTTGGCAGAATTTGTACGCGAATCCAGTCGGAAAATTCGCTCAATTGGGCATGCTCTGGTACTACTTCACTGATGTACTTGAGCGTCAACGGAATGTCTTTTAAATAACCAGGTTTGCCATCGCGCAACCACAAGCGCCCAAAAATACCGGCAACCTTGATATGACGCTGCAAGCCCATGAGTTCAAAATCGCGCAAAAACTGTTGCTCATTTATGGCAGGTATTATGCCGCGCTGCTGCGCGAGCTCAGCATACTTCAATGCCCAGGCGGTGACTTGAGATCTAGGCCAGACGATATAACAATCTTTGAGCAGTGAAACTAAATCGTAAGTCACCGGACCGCATACTGCATCCTGAAAATCCAGCACACCCAAGGCCTGCGCTTCCCGATACATCAAATTACGCGAATGATAATCGCGATGCACAAATACTTGCGTTTGTGTCATGACTGCTTCCGCGAGAAACTGAAACACGTTTTCCAACATGCTATTTTCACTAGCAGAAAGTGTTCGGCGCATAAGGCCCGCACAAAACCATTCGCTGAACAGACGCATTTCGCGCAGCAGCAGGGTTTTATCATACAAAGGCAAGTGTGCTGTGGACGTAGCACAAAGTTGAATTTTTAGCAGTTCGTCAAAAGCTGCACGGTAGAGGGAGTCTACTAAAGGCTGTGCAGAAACTGACTGCTGTGCGTCAACAAGTTTGCTCCATAGCGATGTATCGCCAAAATCGCTAAGACACATAAACCCTAAGGTTAAATCTGCTGCGATTACGATTGGCACATGAACGCCGCCCTGTGCCATTTGCCGGGCTATTTTCACAAATTGTTTACTATTTTCTTGTGCCGGTGGCGCGTCCACCAATATCCAACACTTGTGGGTAGTAACAGCGCGAAAATAGCGCCGAAAACTGGCATCACCACTAACCACGTGTAAATCGCCCAGCAGTGAACCGGTGTTGAGTGAAGGCAGCAAGGCAACAAACCATTGCTGGAGTTCTCTGGCGCGTAACTGCAAATTGTCGTTGGTAGATTTCGTGTTATTCATGAGTTTATAGATTAGAAAGAGCGAGCGAACTTAATATGCTGTGCAGCGGGAATCTGCCGGAGCTTATAACTTTCCACTTCCACACAACCCCGCCATTATCAAAGTTTCCTTGTTTAGCCCAGCCATAAAACTTAGAATTTGTGGGCCGTGGCATTATGCCCACCCCTCCTGGATAAGAGAAGTGACCCCCCCCAACGCCCCCCCCCCCC
>CAIMTR010000449.1 GCA_903844415.1 uncultured Gammaproteobacteria bacterium | reverse complement strand
TGGAATATGTTCGTATGGCGACCATCACTGTGTATTTGCATTTGGTAGGTGTTGAGGTCGTAAAAACTGAAAGTGAAAAATCAGATCAATATCCGGATGACGGCTTTCTACATTAACACTCTTATATTTTTTCTGTGAGAGTTGTTGTGGAGCTCGAATCCTCATTTGGCCGTGTGTAAAATGTAGTTCTGCTTAAACAGTACGCCTGACTCACAAGAAAAAAACTCCATTCTATACGGAGTTTTTTTAAAAATTTAGAGTAGCAAATATGTCGATATCCCAAAAAGAATTCCAGCAACGTCGTAGTGATTTGATGAGCCTCATGGAGAGCAACAGTATCGCCATTTTGGCGTCGGCTACTCCTATTGTGCGTAATGGAGACAGTGAATATAGATATCGACAAAACAGTGACATGTATTACTTGACGGGTTTTTCTGAAGCTCACAGCGTTTTAGTATTGATTCCTGGCCGCGAACAAGGCCGATGCCTGTTGTTCTGTCAGGAAAAAGATCCCCTAAAAGAATTATGGAACGGGAAACTACTTGGCCCAGAATCCGCTATCACTCATCTGTGTATGGATGATGCGTTTCCTATAACGGATATTGATGACATTTTGCCTGGGTTAATCGAAGGTCGTGATCGGGTCTATTACGCCATGGGAAAAGATGAGCTGTTTGATCACAAGGTAATGGAGTGGGTAAATGTGGTGCGTAAAAAAGTACGCAGTGGGGCGCATTCACCGGGCGAATTTCAGGTGCTTGATCATCTGTTGCATGAGATGCGTCTGATTAAATCCAAAGCAGAACTGGATTTGATGAGAGAGTCCGGTCAAATTGCGGTGCGGGCACATAAACGTGCCATGCAAGTATGTAAGCCGGGTTTAAATGAATATCAGGTGGAAGCGGAATTCATGCACGAGTTCTTCAAAACCGGTTGTCGTGCCCCTGCTTATACTTCCATTGTGGCAGGCGGAGCCAATGCTTGTATTCTGCACTACACAGAAAACAATCAGCCGCTGATAGCAGGCGATCTTTTATTGATTGATGCCGGTTGTGAATTCGAATATTACGCATCCGACATAACCCGTACCTTTCCAGTCAATGGAAAGTTTTCAGCAGAACAGAAAGCAATTTACGAACTAGTGCTCAAGGCGCAATTGGCCGCGATCGACACCATAAAACCTGGTTGCCACTGGAACATACCGCACGACACAACAGTAAAAGTGTTGACTGAAGGTTTGGTGGAACTCGGACTTTTGCAGGGCGATGTCGCGCAATTAATCGAGACTGGAGCTTATAAAGATTTTTACATGCATCGTGCAGGCCATTGGCTGGGTATGGATGTCCATGATGTTGGTGATTACAAGATAGAAGGAAAATGGCGTGAGTTGGAACCTGGGATGGTGCTGACTGTGGAGCCAGGTTTGTACATATCTCCTGCTAATAAAAACGTTGAACCACGCTGGCTTGGTATTGGCGTACGGATCGAAGACGATGTGGCTGTCACTCGCTCCGGCTTTGAAGTTCTCACCAGCGGTCTGCCGAAAACCGTGCAGGAAATTGAAACATTTATGGCGGCAGCCTGAACATCTTGAAAGTATATAAAATTTTATGTCTTTGACTGTAAACAATCATTACGACGTTGTAATTGTTGGTGCCGGTATGGTGGGTGCCAGCTTGGCCTGTGCACTTACACACGGCAGTGGTTTTGAAGGGCTCAAACTTTTGCTAGTTGAAGCAAGCCCCGTGCTTGCCAGTTCACCAGTCCAACAACCGGGATTTGATGCGCGCAGTACAGTCCTTTCTGCCGGAACCATGGCCTATTTTTCGCAACTAGGATTGGATCAAGAATTGTTGAGCGCAGCGGCACCCATTACTGAAATACATGTATCAGATCAGGGGCGAATAGGCGGTGTGCATCTCGACAGTAAGCAGCAAGGAGTCAGTGCACTCGGTCATGTGATCGAAAACATAAAACTTGGACAAACTCTGAACCAAGCTCTTCTGCGCGCTGCCAATTTAGAGTTGTGTGCTCCGGTACAAGTTACAGCTATTAACCCTTGTATCGAAGGCATGCAACTGCTGCTTGCTAAAGTTACAGACAACAACACAATAACGGGCATTACCCAAGCAATAAATTTTCCTGAAAATAAAGAAATTACTGCGTCGTTAGTGGTGCTAGCAGAAGGAGGACGTTCGAGTTTATGTGCCAATCGTGGCATCGAACACTACAGTCATAATTACAACCAAAGTGCGCTGATCGCAAATGTGGCGTTTACCAAGCCCCATGCAAGTTGTGCTTACGAACGGTTTACGCCCAAAGGCCCGCTAGCCTTGTTGCCGCTTGAAGATCGAGAGGGCGTGCATCGTGCAGCATTGGTTTGGACGCACAGCAGTGCAGACATCAGCGAGATTATGGCGATGAAAGATGAAGCCCTTTTGCAACAACTACAACAAGATTTCGGCAAAAAACTTGGGACTTTTACCCGTATTGGTAAACGTTCAATGTATCCATTGGCGCTGCAGTTGGCGCATGAACAAATTCGTCCTGCCCTGGTCTTGCTAGGCAATGTAGCGCATTCCCTACATCCGGTTGCGGGTCAGGGATTCAATCTGGCAATGCGCGACACCATGGCGCTTGCGTTTAACATTCGTGAATCGTTGCAGCAGAATGTCAGTCCTGGCTCTTTCACGCGCTTGCAATGTTATTTGCAGGCCGTACAGCAAGATCAACAACACACCATCAGTTTCAGTGATTACATGACACGGTTGTTTTCCAGCACTAACTGGCTCAGTACCTGGACACGTACATTCGGCATGGCGAGTATTGATTTGCTGCCACCGTTAAAACGTCAGTTGAATCGGCAAGCTATGGGTTTGGCACAATCGAGAATATCACTATCATGAAAGCGCTTGCGCAAATGCACGCTTGCGAAACTTCATTGTTGCATACCGACTTCAAACGTCATCCCGAATTACTTGAGCTAATGCTCGCGTCTGATTTTTATGAAATTTCAGCAGCCGGGCGCAGTGATCGCAACACAGTAAAACAGTGGCTTTTACAAAAAGACCCATCCTCGCGTTGGGAGTTGAGCCAGTTCGAAGTGGTAGAAATGACCAATGAAATACGCTTGGTGTCCTATCATGCCTTGCAACGAGAGCCAAACCTCTCACCGAGCAAGGGCAGTATGCACACATCAGTATGGAGCTACAGTGCCAATGTACAGTGCTGGCAATTACGTTTTCATCAAGCAAGCAAAATTGTATAACTAAGAGCGTTCCCAATTCTTCATATAGCTCTTCACTTTATTGGTCCCGCGCTGCTGGCCGCAATTTACTTTCGCAAACACTGGTGGCGCTCTTATTTGCTGCTGATGTTAGGAATGCTGGTAGACGTGGATCATCTGTTGGCACAACCGATTTATGATTCGCTGCGTTGTAGTATGGGGTTCCATCCTCTCCATTCCTGGGCGGCGATAATTGTATATATAGGGTTATGCATGCCCAGAAGTACCCGACTCATAGGTATTGGTCTTATAGTTCACATGCTGCTCGATACGGGTGATTGTCTTTTGATGTCAGGAGGATTCGCGCAGCTACGCAACTTTTTTGGCTAAATCCAAAGTTGTGCTGCTAGCGCTTCATGGTTTCTAAAAAAATCCAGCTAGTTCTTTGCATACGTGCAGAAAAACAGCACTTAATGCAGCACCGTATCCGGCTTCAGCTCGATGGGCTCGAAACCAAGTTGATCGACATCTTGCTGAGAAAATTCGTAGTGGGTATTGCAGAATTCACAATCCACTTTAATCAATCCTTCATCGCGTAGAATATTTTCCAGTTCGGTGCGGCCCATGGTGATAAGGGTGTTTTCCACCTTGGTTCTGGAGCAGGTGCAGGCAAAATGTAATAGTTTGGGCGTGAACAGTCTGACCTGTTCTACATGAAATAGATTGGTTAGCAGGCGTTCTGGTGTAAGACTAAAAATTTCTGCTTCCTGCAAGGTCGCGGCAAGAATGGAAATGCGGTTCCAATCTTCGACACGATCCCGCAGATTTAGACTGTCGTTGTCATGAAAAACTACCTGTGTTTCTTGCATAGGCTTGACTTTTGATTGGGGCAAAACCTGCAAGAACAAACCTGCTATTTGGGTGTCGCTCACATATAGTTGAAAATTTGCAGGTAATTGTTCGGACTGAATGAAATAGGAGTTGAGTGCATCCGTCAGAGACTCACCTTTAAGCTCTACAATACTTTGATAACGTTCTCCGGAATTTTTTATAACAGTGATTAACATCTGACCGTCACCGTAGATGTCTTGCAAGGTACCATCAGGTACATCGCCATGCCATTTTGCTATTCCTCTGAGTGAACCGGTGTGAGTAATCTGCGTTACCACGCTACGTAAAGGCCCCTTGCCCTGAATCTGGAGTATCATGGTGCCCTCAAATTTTACCGATGCAGACAGCAGTGTTATCGCTGCTAAGGCCTCTCCTAAATGTTTACGAACGGTGCCTGGATAAGGATAACGCTCCAGAATTAAAGCCCAACTTTGGTCGAGATAAACCAATTCGCCGCGAATGTCGAGGTGATCAAAGCTGAAGCGCAATAATGTGTCCTGATGTTTCATTTAAGCAGTCTTAGGCGTGGTAAGGGTCGGGGCAAGTACAAGGTATGTTCCATGCCGGTACTTTAGGGTCGGCATTCTCACTCTTTGCCAATATCGATTCAATAGAATTCAATTTTCAGAGGTAGTCTGTGTTTGCAGCAATGAATTTAAATGAGCGTTTGCTCAAGGCACTCGAAAAGATGGCTCTAATCGAGCCAACTCCAGTACAAAATGCAATGATTGAATTGGCTATGACTGGCAGGGATGTGCAGGCCAGTGCTGAAACTGGTAGCGGAAAAACTGCCGCTTATCTATTGCCCATTTTGCATCAGATGTTGCAACGTGCGGAGCCTAATACGGCAACACGCGCATTAATATTGCTACCTACCCGCGAATTATCCCAGCAAGTAGAAAAACATTGCCGTGATCTGGCGGCCTTCACTCAGATGCAAAGTTGTTTGATCGTAGGGGGCACCTCCTACAAGGAACAACAAGCCTTGATCCGCAAAAACCCGGAATTGATCATTGGCACTCCCGGCCGTATTCGTGAACATGTAGAAAAGAAAAGTATTGAACTCAAAGACCTGGAATTCTTGGTACTTGATGAGGCTGATCGTATGTTAGACATGGGCTTTCGTGACGAAGTGATCACCATCATCAGAGCGTGCCCACCCAAACGCCAAACATATTTGCTTTCGGCCACATTGGAACATGAAGGAATTGGTCGGATAGCAACAGAAATATTAAAGGAACCTGCAATTGTTGCAATTGGCACTCACCGGGAAAAACACAGCAACATAGAACAACAAATAATTCTGGCTGATGATCCCAAGCATAAAAACCAGCTTACCAATTATTTAATTGCCAATTCCGAATTTGACAAGGCTTTGGTGTTTACCAACACCCGTGATCATGCGCAGCAACTGTCAGACTTTTTGCAAAGCCAGCGTGACCGCCAGTCGAAAACAGAAAATATATGGGTCAAAGCCGGTAAAGGAAAAATGAAAGTTGCCTGCTTACATGGTGAAATGTCGCAAGATGACCGTAAGCGTGTGATGCACTGGTTTCGAATCGGTGTGGTACGCGTGTTGGTGGCCACCGATCTGGCTGCCCGGGGTCTTGATGTAAAAGGTGTGGACCTGGTTCTTAATTACGAGATGGCACGTTCCGGTGATGAACACGTGCATCGTATTGGCCGTACGGGCAGAGCCGGTGAAAGCGGCCTGGCTATTTCCTTGATTGCGCCTCAGGAATGGAACCTGATGAGCAGTATAGAGCGTTATTTGAGTGTGCAATTTGAACACCGCACCATCCAAGGTATGGAGGCACGCTTTCAGGGACCTACTAAAAAGCCTGCGAAAAAATCTGCTAAAAAAATAGTCAAACCCAAAGTCAAAGTAGTGCCTAAAGCCGAACAACGCCACAGCTTCAAGAAGAATATCGGCAAGCGGCGTAAGCCCAGCGAGGTTAAACCAGGCCATGTGGTGGCAGATTCCAAAGTGGTCGCGCAAGACACCAGCGGTATGGCACCATTGAAAAGAAAACCTGTAAAAAAACCACCGGACAGTCTGCTTTAAATGCTCTAAATAGCCGAATTTTGGGGGATTATTGATGTCTACTATTGATCGACCTAACACTAGTTCGTTGGCAACGACCAGTCATGAACCACTGGCGTCGCGTATCGCCCAAACCAGTACAGCATTTTCTACTGACGATTTGTCGCAAGCCATGATCGACAAAGTTAAAATCTGTCTGATGGATTTTATCGGCTGTGCTTACGAGTCGCGTCACTTGCCGTGGAGCGTACAGGCCATGGCGATTGCCGAGAGTAATAAAGGTTGTGGGGCAACAATCATAGGGTCGGCTATTGCTGCTACTTACGGCGATGCCGCCTTCGCCAATGCAGTGATGGGTCATGGCTTGGTGCGTGAGGATATGCACTCGGGCAGTATCAGTCATCTTGGCATCGCAGTATTGCCAGTCTTACTTGCACTCGCACAATACCGACGAATAAATGGTTATGCGTTCTTGTTGGCGACGGTTGTCGGTTATGAAGTCGGTGGCAGAGTAGGGCGCGCATTAATGGATGCCGACATTGCGCGTATCCATCGCCCGACCGGGATTACCGGTCCTGTGGCTGCGGCAATGGCAGGGGCAAAAATGCTGGCGCTCTCAGAAGAAGCTGCCACCAGCGCGCTGGCATTAGGAGCCAACACCACGTTGGGATTCAATCAATGGGCTTACACGGGTGGTAGCGAAATGTTTTTTCATGCGGGTTTTATCGCCCGCAATGCAGTGGCTGCCGTGATGCTGGCTCAACACGGGGCGTTTGCTTCGCCCTCGGCGCTTGACGGCGCGGCGGGTTTATTCGCATCGCTGCGCAAGCGTGAGTCTGCTGCCGCAGTCGAATTGTTCCAAGGCACGCCAGAAATTCTTTGGGTTTATCATAAGCGGGTGCCGGCATGCAATTTTGCCCAGACCCCTGTGCAAGCTGTGCTGCAGTTGCTGCGAGAAACACCTATCGTCGCAGAGAATATCGCAGCTATTCATGTGCGTGTGCCACGCGCCGGGGCTTTGTATCCGGGGTGCGATTTCAGCGGACCGTTTACCCAAATATTACAAGCAAAAATGAGTATTCAGTACAACATTGCTGCGGCCTTGATAGAAGGCGATGTATCAGAGATTAATTTCACTTTGCTTAATCATCCACTTTTACATCGACTGTTGAGTCTAACAACACTAGCTGTTGATGATGACTTCACCAAAGTCTATCCAGGCCAGCAGGGTGCAGAAGTCATTGTGACCGAAATCGGAGGTACAGTTCACCGCGCCCGTCTCGATGACGTGGTTATGGCCAGTGCCGACGAAGTACGTACCAGGTTTCGTGTAGCGACTGCAGCAGCCATGGGCACCACACGCGCTGCTGAGATTGAACACTTTATCGAAAATCTTGAGCACAGCACCGATGTGGGGCAGCTTGGTGCGCTGCTTAGTAAGGCAGTAACTTAGTTAAGCTGGTGTCAAAAAATAGTGGATGTATTTTTTGTTCAAGTGCAGGAGTCTGCCTCCAATCTAGATTTGCGGCCCGATAATTTCGAAACTCATTGAGAGTTTCCATTCTGTCGTTCACATCATGCTGGGCGTTGTTGCCAATCACTTCTAATTGCCACCATAAAATGTGCGAGACGCTATTGTGATGGCACAGTTTTTGATATGTAGATTCTGTAAATTTATATAAACCCTTACAATGACTTAACATGATCTTTATCTGCGAGTGTTAAGATTTATTTATAAATAAATTGGCTACTAGGAGTCTTCTAATGAGCAGAAAAAAAATTGTTGTAATAGAAGATGAGCCCGACATCTTGGAGGTGCTCAGTTATAACCTCAAACGGGAAGGGTACGAAGTATTTAATGCCAGCGACGGCTTACGTGGCTTAGCTTTGGTCAAGCGTGAAGTCCCCGATCTGGTCTTGCTAGATCTGATGTTGCCGGGCATGGATGGTGTGGAGATTTGCAGCACTATTAAGAAAGATGCACAAACTAGCAGCACTCTGATTATCATGGTTACTGCTAAAGGTGAAGAAAGTGACATCGTGCTAGGGCTTGGAGTTGGGGCAGATGACTATATTTCTAAACCATTCAGTCCCAAAGAACTTGTCGCCAGAGTCAAAGCCGTGCTGCGACGTGGTGTACTGGTGGATAAAGAAGCGGTTAAAGACAAGATTATACTGGGTGATCTGACTATCGATATAATCAAACATAAAGTCACCATAAATCAACTAGAAGTAAAGCTCACAGCGACAGAATTTCGTTTATTGCATTTTTTTGCTAGTAATCCAGGTCGAGTATTCTCGCGCGAACAACTGCTAAACCGGGCGCTGGGTGATGATGTTGTAATTGTCGACCGCAATATCGATGTGCATATCCGGGGTATTCGCAAAAAATTGGATATAGATCCCCCCATTATTGAAACAATTCGTGGTGTAGGATACCGAATGGCAGAACAGCTATGAGCTTGTTCGGGTATGCTTCGCCCGTATTTTGCTGACATTACTGATAATCATTTCATGTTGAAATCCCTTCTTTTCTGGCGCACTGCGGTTGAACATGTCCTATTTTTATTGGCGGCCGTGAGCTTAATCGCGTTGTGGTCACTGCTTAATATTTCTAGCACAGAAATTGCCCGCAACGAATCGGAATTACGCGCGCATGCAGTATCCCTAGCACCAGCTTTGGTTGCACAACTGGAGGCGGCTGACTATGTAGGCATTCAGTCTGTTGCAGATGTGCTGGCAACAACAGCGCGTTTGCGTGTTACGGTTACAGATCGGTTGGGTGTGGTTGTAGCTGATACAGCGGAAGATCCGGCTCAAATGGACAATCATTTACAGCGCCCTGAAATCCAAATGGCAATTGCGCGCGGTGAAGGTTTGGCTGAGCGATATAGTCAAACCTTGCAAGAAAACTATGTTTACTTGGCTGTGCCAATGATTTCGGCAAATGGTCAGATCGGTGTTATTCGAATCGCAAGGGCAATGGCAGAACTTGAGCAGACGATTGCCAGCAAACAAGTCGAAGTAGTTGTTACCGCGACCTTTATATGGCTGGTGCTGGCCGCCTTGGCATTGGTTTTAACCTGGTCTAAAACTGCGATCATAGAAGAAATTACTGATATAACTTCAGCCATTGCCCAGGGTGACTTCGAACGTAGGGTACCCGAATCAAAAGCAGTTGGTTTGAAGCGACTCGCTGATGCCATTAACCAAATGGCACGAAATTCTGCACGCAGACTTTCCATTCTTACAGCCGACCGTAATCGCCTAGCGACTATTTTCACTGGAATGGTGGAAGGGGTGATAGATGTTGATCAGAAGCAAAACATCATCCACATCAATGAAGCGGCAGCACACTTGTTTAGTGTTGATCCAGATAAATGTCTGGGTAAGCCCGTGTGGCAGGAAATACGCAACCAAAAGATTACACAGGCACTCGATGACGCAATCCGGTATCGCTCCGTTATCAAAACACAAGTAGAGTACTCTCGGAACAACGCGCAACTGGTGATGGATATCTACGTTGCTTCTTTGTCAGATGACCAGGGTCAACCGATTGGAGCGGTAGTGGTAACTCACGACATCACCGAACTGCGAAACTTGGAGAAAGTGCGTACTGATTTCGTAGCTAATGCTTCGCATGAGCTGAAAACACCCATTACGGCAATTAGAGGTTTATCTGAAACATTAGTGGACGATCCAGATGTGGATCAAGCCACTCTCATGCATTTTATGGGGAGAATTCATGCGCAGAGTATTCGCCTATCGCATTTAGTTGTCGATTTGATGACCATTTCACGGCTTGAGTCCAATCAGAACACCAGCGCATTCACCCTGCTCAATTTTGGAGAATTGGTGAATCGAGCGACGACAGCGGCAGAAACGGCTTCTGAGTACAAAAACCAGCAAATTAAAGTGTTGCTGCCAATCGATAAAGTTGAAGTAGTCGGTGATCAACAGGAGCTTAGCCAACTGGTAGATAATCTGGTGGACAATGCCATCAAATACACACCGGAAGGTGGATTAATTCAGGTCAGGATGAGTGTGCAGGGTGTAGATGTGGTGCTGGAAGTGGAAGACAGCGGCATCGGTATCAGTCCGCAATATCAACAGCGGGTGTTCGAACGCTTCTACCGCGTGGACAAGGCTCGATCACAAAGCCTTGGCGGCACTGGTCTGGGGTTATCGATAGTCAAAAATATTGCTGAGAGGCATGGCGGGTTGGTAAGTGTCAGCAGTCAGTTAGGCAAGGGTTCAATTTTTATCTATCGTATGACGCGCGCCGGCAATTATTAAGACCTTTAAATTGGTTGCCGACAATCTTTATGCGTTCTTAATGCACTTGCGCCACAATGCTTTAACAAATAATCAACCCATTATGGTGGGCCAACCTACTGACGCTAACTGCAGTTGTTGGTGTAAAACATACCCAATGAACTTGATATAACCACTAATTCTAGTTTAATTTTTTTGCGTTTTAATCCACTTGGAGTCCACTTCGTATGTTCTGCCAAACCCCTCCCAAATTGTTGTTTACGTTAGCTATTTCTTTATTGATGCTAGCTGCATGTTCACAAGAACCACAAACTGAAACATCAGCAGTTGCTGTAGCCGAAGTGACATCAGCAGTTGCTCCTGCCAATGGTGGAGTGGTAACTATGGACGGGTCCAGCACAGTATTTCCGATCAGCGAAGCAGTAGCAGAAGAGTATCTTGCCGTAGCGCCGGCTATCAGAGTGACTGTTGGGGTTTCCGGCACAGGCGGCGGGATTCAGAAGTTTATCGCCCAAGAAATTGATATTGCGGCGGCCTCCCGCCCAATCAAGGAAACAGAAGCAGCTGAAGCGGCAGCCAAAGGTATTGAGTATCTGGAAATTCCGGTTGCCTATGATGGCTTATCGATTGTGGTTAATCCTGCTAACACCTGGGTGGATCACTTGACATTAAAAGAGCTACAGATGATTTGGCAGCCGGGCAGCACCGTCGACAGTTGGGATGATGTGCGCCCTGAATGGCCAGCACAGCCACTGCGTTTGTACGGCCCAGGCACGGATTCCGGCACCTTCGATTATTTTACCGAAACTGTGAATGGCACAGCTGGAGCATCGCGTCCCGACTACACGGCAAGCGAGGACGATAACATTTTAGTGCAAGGTATTAGTGGAGACGAAAACTCACTGGGTTTCTTCGGTTACGCCTATTACATTCAAAATCAAAGTATCCTTAAAGTTGTCCCCGTTGATGGCGGCACTGGCCCTATCACACCATCACCAGCGACCATTAATGATGGCACTTATAGTCCGTTGTCCCGCCCGATATTTATTTATGTCAGTAAAACCAGTCTCCAGAAACCGGAAGTGCGTAATTTTGTAGAGTTTTATATCGACTCAGCACCAGCGTTGTCTGCAGAAGTCGGTTATGTGGCTCTACCCACTGCTTCCTATGAAGCATCAAAAATTGCGTTGACCGGGTTTTGACCCCGGCTTTTTACTAGCATGACTTTTGGTCGCACATTTTAAGTATCTTTTAGTTGCGATCAAAAGTCCTCCAGCAAAAGCTTTCTGTATGGAACAACTTTCACCAATAGAATTCCCGGTAGGAAAAGGTAGTAATACCAGTATCCACAAAGCGGGGATGCGTTGGGGCGAATTCGTTATCAAGATCTGGCTGCAAGTGTGTGCCTTGATTTCGTTAGTGACAACAGCAGCCGTAGTAGTGTTGCTGTTGGTTGAATCTGTCAAGTTCTTTAAAGTGGTCAGCCCACTGGAATTCTTCTTTGGAACACGCTGGGTGCCCTTACTCGAACCCAGTTCGTTTGGGGTATTGCCCCTGTTGTGGGGCACCATGCTTATCACAATAGGTGCGGCTGTTATTGCGCTGCCGATGGGGCTTGCTTGTGCCATTTATCTAAGTGAATACGCTTCCGATAAAATACGAGCGTGGGTTAAACCCACCCTCGAATTACTCGCGGGCATTCCAACCATTGTCTATGGTTATTTTGCACTGACATTTGTTACACCATTGCTAAAGACCTTTATTCCCAACATTCAAGTGTTCAATGCGCTCAGTGGCGCGATAGTAGTTGGCATCATGATTTTGCCTATGATCGCCACCTTAAGTGACAATGCGCTGCGTGCTGTGCCTATCAGTTTGCGGCAAGCTGCGTATGCACTTGGGGCAACCTCTTATGAAGTAACAACCAAAGTGGTTGTCCCTGCCGGTTTGTCGGGTGTTATGGCCTCTTATCTGTTGGCTATTTCGCGCGCCATCGGTGAAACCATGGCAGTCACTATTGCGTCTGGGCAAACACCCAATCTGTCGCTGAGTATGCTGGAAAGTATCCAGACTATGACGGCATACATTGTGCAGATAAGCCTTGGTGATACACCCGCCGGTAGTGTTGGTTACCAAACCTTGTTTGCGGTGGCGACCATGCTATTTCTAATTACCCTAGTGCTTAATATTATCTCGCAGTGGATATTGTCTCGCTTTCGCGAGGTATACGACTAATGGCTTTTATCTCAGAACAAGAATATCAAAATTTACAGCATCGACATCGCAAGGCGCGGGTTTTCCAGCGTTGTTGCGCTGCAGTTACCTGGGCGAGTGTATTTCTGCTGGCGGTGCTTTTGTATCAAGTGTGTGCAGATGGACTGGGTTGGCTGGATTGGCAGTTTTTTAACAGTTTCCCTTCGCGGTTTCCGGATCGTGCCGGCTTAAAGTCGGCCTTGGTGGGGACCTTGTGGATGATAGCCTTGGTGGCGGTATTTTCAATTCCAGTGGGGATTTCCTCTGCCCTCTATTTGGAAGAGTTTGCGGGTAAAGGCAAGTTCGCAAAATTTGTTGAACTTAATATTGCCAATTTGTCAGGCGTTCCATCCATTGTGTACGGCATTCTTGGGCTGGCTATTTTTGTGCGCTATTTTGCACTGGAACGTAGCTTGATTTCGGGTGCACTTACCATGAGCCTTTTGATTCTGCCTACGATCATTATTGCTGGCAGGGAAGCAATTCGTGGCGTGCCGATGAGTATTCGTTACGCCGCGTTATCGTTAGGTGCAACCCGTTGGCAAACCACTTGGGCGCACGTACTGCCGGCATCTTTTCCGGGCATCATGACTGGCGTAATTCTGGCCTTGTCACGTGCCATTGGTGAAACCGCACCGCTGATCTTGATTGGCGCCATGACCTTTGTTGCCTTCCTCCCGCAAGGGCCAATGGATTCATTCACTGCATTGCCTATTCAGATTTATAACTGGGTGTCACGACCACAACCGGAATTCCATGAGCTTGCTGCAGCAGGAATTATTGTCTTGCTGGTAGTATTACTGTTGATGAATGCAACTGCTATCTACATCCGTAGCCGTACCGAACGGAGATTAAAATAATGTCTACTATGGAAAATGCTGATCTCGTAAACGACAGAAAAAAAATTCTGCAGCCAGCTGTGTTGGATTTGAAAGAAGTCAGTGTGCTTTATTCCGGCAAGGCCGCAGTTAAAAAAGTGTCCTGTCAAATTTTGCGTAATCGTATTACTGCCATTATTGGTCCTTCCGGTTGCGGTAAAAGTACATTATTGCGCTCCTTAAACCGCATGAATGATTTTGTGGATGGGGTAACTATTGAAGGCGAAATACTGTTCGCCGACCAAAATCTTTATGGCATCGAAGTAGATCCCGTGCAGGTGCGTCGCAGAATCGGTATGGTGTTTCAAAAGCCCAATCCTTTCCCCAAGTCTATTTATAATAATATTGCCTGGGGCCCGAGTATTAATGGTTACACTGGTTCGATGGATGAGCTGGTAGAACGATCGCTGTCACAAGCAGCTTTGTGGGATGAAGTTAAAGATCGCTTGCAGGAATCAGCGCTCAATTTATCAGGCGGGCAACAGCAACGTCTGTGTATAGCGCGCGCATTAGCAATGGAGCCACAGGTGTTATTGATGGATGAGCCTTGTTCAGCACTGGATCCTATTTCGACATCGCGCATTGAAGACTTGTTATTCGAATTGAAAACTCACTATACAATCGTAATCGTTACTCATAACATGCAGCAAGCAGCACGAATTTCGGATTACACTGCCTTTATGGAAATGGGGATTATGATTGAGTTTGGCGAAACTGATCAGATTTTTACCCGGCCCAATATCAAACGTACTGAGGAATATGTCACTGGTCGTTTTGGGTAAAGTAAAAAAGTTTAAGTCTGTAGCAAAAGCTGCTAAAAAGAGTTGGTAGTTAGAGCAAGGATTGAAGTTATAACTTATCAATTGGTATTTGAAGTAAAAATAAGAGTCTGAATATGTCATTACATCTGCAGCGTGATCTAGACGCCCTCAAGAAAGAAGTTCTGCAGTTGGGTAACCTGGTGGAGAGTGCTATAAATGCTGCAATTTTGGCTCTCAATAACCGGGAAACTGAATTGGCCGACAAGGTTATGCAGTACGAAAAGGAAATCAACGATAAAGAAGTATACATCGAGGAAGAGTGCTTAAAAATTCTGGCTCTGCACCAGCCGGTGGCAGTAGATTTACGCTTCATCGTGGTCGTGCTGAAGGTTAACAATGACCTCGAGCGCATGGGAGATTTTGCAAAAAATATCGCTAAACGTGCCATATTTCTGGCGACTCAACCCCCAATTCCGATATTCCAAGAATTTGCAGTGGATCTGCCAGTGATGGTGCGTAGTATGGTGCGCAAGTCGTTAGATGCGCTGGTAACTCTAGACGTTGACCTTGCCCGTAATGTGATCAAGATGGACGAAAAGGTTGATGAGATTAATCGCGAAATGTATGCAGAAGTACATCGCATCATCCAGCAAGACGCCAGCAAAGCAGAAGTTGCCATGAGCTTGTTGTCTACCTCCCGTTATATGGAACGTATTGCCGATCTGAGCACCAACATTGCAGAAGACGTTATGTTTATGGTGGAAGGTCGTGTTTTTCGCCATATGGAATAGCGCATGCACCCTCGTGCATGAGTAACTGTAAGGCCCCATTTCTTATGATGAAATTCGGTGTTGGCACTTCTTGCTTCAAAGCACTTTTGATTTCATTGATAGTATTTGGCACGCTCACCGCATGTGTGACAGCGCCGTCGCCTACAGTTGCGCCCACTCGTGCGCAAATTATTAATACCTATATAACCATCGCCCAGGCCGGTTTTGCAGATTCTTTGGAAACAGCACAACAACTCGAGCAGGCGATAGATAAATTGTTGGCTACGCCGTCTGCCGCAACTTTAAAAGCGGCGCAGGATGCCTGGCGAGCTGCGCGTGTTCCCTATTTGCAGACAGAAGCCTTTCGGTTTGGTAATGCCGTCGTGGATGAGTGGGAGAGTAAAGTCAATTCGTGGCCGCTAGACGAGGGCCTGATTGATTATGTGGCACCTGCTTATGGTCTGGAATCAGACAACAACTATTTCTACACCGCCAATATCATTGGTAATTCCTTGCTAGATATAGGCGGCATTAGTGTGGATGCTGCCATTATCAGTCCGCAGTTGCTGGCCGAAACCTTGCACGAAATTGACGGTGTGCCCACCAATGTGGCGACTGGTTATCACGCCATCGAATTTCTGCTGTGGGGGCAAGATTTAAACGGAACAAATCCCGGCGCAGGGGCGCGGGCATACACTGACTATTCCTTGCAGCAATGTACCAATGGCTCTTGCCAGCGCCGTCGTGATTATCTCAAGAGTGCCACTACACTGTTGGTCGCTGATCTCGACGAAATGGTGCAAAACTGGGCTGAAGATGGCGCCGCCACAGTTGCTTTGCATAGCAAGGGTGAGGCCGGCGGGCTGGCAACGATACTGACCGGCTTGGGCAGTCTGGCTTATGGAGAATTGGCAGGAGAACGCATCCGTCTGGGGTTTTTGTTGCATGATCCGGAAGAAGAACAAGATTGTTTTTCGGACAACACTCACTGGTCGCATTATTACGACGCAAAAGGCATAAGCAATGTTTACCGTGGTGAATATACGCGGGTCAATGGCACAGTTATTCAAGGTGCTTCGCTAGAACAATTAATCAAGAGTGAAGCGCCTGCGCTTCATGCCGAAATCAGCGCACGGCTGGAGGCAACCCAGTTGGCGATGACTACTCTAGTAGAGCTGGGGGAAGCCGGCACAACCTATGATGTGCTGATTGGTAGCAATAACGCGCAGGGCGAAGAGTTGATCAACCGCATCGTTGCTGCCTTAATGGAAGAAACCCGCACCATAGAAAAAATCATCAATCAGCTGCAATTGCAAAATGTTAGCATTGAAGGCTCCGACAGTTTACCAACACCTCGTTAATCGCAGCGGTGGCGTGGTCATGTTGACTCCTATAATAAGTTTCGCCTGCAAACCTGGTCGCCGTTGTTTTGTGCTCAGCGCATTGTTTTGTTTGTTGCTGGCAACTGGTGCAGCGGCCGCTCCTAATATAGATACACTCGATGCTGCAGTTGGGCTGGCCTTGTTTGAAAAAAACTGGGTTTCGGCTCCTGCTTCCACGACGGCATCCGATGGTCTGGGCCCTTTTTATAACGCCCGTTCTTGTGTGGCTTGTCATCCAGGGGCTGGCAGGGGGCACACACCTGTCGCCTTGAATTTCATCAGTGTCGATCCGGTCTATGGTCAACTCATTCAGCAGCAGTCGGTAGGTGGGTTGCGGTCTGAAGCCAGGGTGCTTGTTGGTGTGACCGAACACACAGTTGCTATGAGTGATAACACAGAAGTTGTGATGCACTCACCCTCTTTCACATTAAGCGAATTACGTTACGGGCCCTTGCAGCATGAGTTGAGTGCGCGACTGGCACCATCACTACACGGTCTTGTTTTGCTGGAACAAATTACCCAAGAGCAAATGGCGTTACTGGCTGATCCACTAGATGCGGATGCTGATGGCATTTCAGGTCGGGTGGCGTGGGTAAGAAATACCCAGACAGGAGTGATAGAGCCAGGTCGGTTTGGTTGGAAGGCCAGTGAGAGTACTTTAAATGAGCAGATTGGCAAGGCGCTCAGTCTTGATATGGGGCTGGGCAATCCACTGTTTCCAAACTCTTATGGCGATTGCACGCTACAGCAGCAAGATTGTGTGCGGCTCCCCCACGGTAATTCACCAGAATCAAAGGAGCCTGAAGTTTCAGCAATCGCGCTAAATTTACTTTTGGTTTATGTACGGAGTTTGACCGCAGATTCGCTCAAAAACGGTACGGAAGCGGTGGTACCAAGCCAGGGCAGTGTATTATTCGACACCATTGGCTGTGTTGCTTGCCATAGGAGGCAATGGCAAGCAGGAGTACAACTGATTACACCCTATACGGATTTATTGTTGCATGACTTGGGCCCTGCGCTGGCCACAGCAAACAAGGCCACAACTGAGGTGGCAGATGTCGCTGAATGGCGCACCGCTCCTTTATGGGGTCTTTCCAGCAATCTTAGTTATTTGCACGATGGCCGGGCAACCTCAATAAGTGAGGCTATTCTTTGGCATAGTGGGGAAGCAGAGGGC
>CAIMTR010000448.1 GCA_903844415.1 uncultured Gammaproteobacteria bacterium | reverse complement strand
CAGCATCGGCAATACCCCGCATTTACGCATCAATAAGTTGTTTGGCAACAAACATGAAGTGTGGATGAAGATGGAACGTGCCAATCCGGGCGCTAGTATCAAGGATCGTATTGCCAAAGCCATGATCGAGGCGGCAGAACTTTCCGGAGCACTGCAGCAAAACACTGTGATTATCGAACCTACTTCGGGCAATACTGGCATTGGCTTGGCCATGGTTGCTGCTGTGAAAGGTTATCGGTTGATTTTGACCATGCCCGAATCAATGTCGATAGAACGCCGTAAAATTATGAAGGCGCTGGGAGCAGAAATTGTGCTCACAGAACGTGAAAAAGGCATGGGTGGCGCAATTGAGAAAGCTAAAGTGCTGTTACAAGAAACGCCTAACAGCTGGATGCCTTCGCAGTTTACCAATCCGGTAAATGTAACCATTCACAAACAAACTACTGCTCAGGAAATTCTAGCTGATTTCCCAAATGGTATAGATTATTTGATTACCGGTGTGGGCACCGGTGGCCACATCAGCGGCTGCGCCGAAGTGTTAAAAGCTAAATTTCCACAACTACAAGTATTTGCAGTTGAGCCAGAAAAATCTCAGGTAATTGCAGGCAAAGAAAAAGGCTTGCATCGTATTCAAGGCATCGGTGCCGGGTTTGTACCGGCAATTCTCGACACGCGTTTACTTGACGGCACAATTGCTGTCAGCGAAACAGCGGCCTTCGATATGACACGCCGCTGTGCAAAAGAAGAAGGTGTGTTCATCGGCATTTCTTCAGGCGCAAGCTTGGCAGCCCTGGCACAAAAATTACCCGAAATCCCTGCCGGTAAACGTGTAATGATTTTTTGTTATGACACAGGTGAACGCTATTTATCCATCGATGATTTATTTACCGCCTGATCATTTTGACGGAGACACGCTTTGCTCGCTAAAATTTTTATAGATGGAGAAGCAGGAACCACAGGCTTGCAAATCCGCGCACGTCTTGCTGCCCGCAAAGATATCGAATTGTTAGTAATTCCCCCAGCACAGCGCAAGGATATAACGGTACGCGCAGATTTTTTGAATACTGCCGATGTGGCTATTTTGTGCCTACCTGATGCTGCAGCTATGGAAAGTGTGGCACTTATCACTAATCCCGCAACACGTGTAATCGACGCCTCGTCGTCATATCGAGTTACTCCCGGTTGGATCTACGGTTTCGCGGAAATGGACAGCAAGCAAGCAAGCCTTATTGCGACAGCCTCACGTGTTTCAAATCCTGGGTGTTGGCCACAAGGTGTGATAGCTGCGCTTAGACCCTTGCTTGCAGCTAGATTATTACCTTCAACATTCCCAGTGAGTGTTAACGGTATTACAGGATATTCTGGCGGTGGTAACGCCATGATCGCCGACTATCAGTCTAAGACAGAAACACCACCAGAATTCATGCCATACGGGCTAACATTTGCGCATAAACATCTGCCAGAAATGCAGCGTTATGCCTTGCTCGATACAGCCCCTTTGTTTATGCCGGCAGTGGGTAATTTTTTACAGGGCATGTTAACGGTAGTGCCCTTACAACTTGCTGGACTGTCCAAAATACCAACAGGCAAAGAAATTCACTCAGCTCTTACCGAGCATTTTTCGGCTATCAAAGACGGGTGTGTGGAAGTCGCCCCCCTCGCAAGCCTAGAACGCACTTCACAACTGAATCCAGAGAGTCTCAACAACACTAACCGTATGCGTATGCATGTTTTTGCCGACGACAAGCAAGCGCAAGTGCTGCTTATTGCTGTTTACGATAATCTCGGCAAGGGGGCTTCAGGTGCGGCAATACAAAATTTGAATCTTATGCTCGGAATGAAAGCAACGACAAGCCTTGATAGTTAATAATAACAAGCGGTCTAGAGTGGGTAGTGTTATTTTTTAAGTCGATAACCTGTTTTGAATATCCAATGAAACAGCACAACACAAATCAGTAGGAACACACCTGTCATCAACATACT
>CAIMTR010000447.1 GCA_903844415.1 uncultured Gammaproteobacteria bacterium | reverse complement strand
TCTTTATCTGTATCATACTGCTGATACAGAATCATTATAACTAGTACTTTCTAATGAAATTAAATCTTGATAACTCCTCTTCCATTCCGGTCTTCCAGCAAATTGTTGATCAAATTCATTTCAAAATTAACACCAATGAATTAAAAGCCGGAGACAAACTGCCTTCTATTCGTTCTTTAGCTGCATCTTACAAACTAGCAACCAACACAGTAGCAAAAGCGTTACGGCAATTAGAATTTCGCGGCTTGTTGATAGCACAAGCGCGCAGCGTGTATGTGGTGGTAAAAAAAGACGAAAGTATTGGGCGTTATCAGGCCCGCGGGGTTTCGGCCGACAAAATTGAAGTACATAAAGTAGTAGATAAACTAGATCATGGCCTCTTCCCTAATGCCTTTTGCAAGATCACAGAAGATTTTCTTAACGGTAATCCTGATCACTGTAACATCATCCATTCTGATGGTAGCGGCACCAAATCTATCAGTGCCTATTTAAATTACAAAGAAACTGGCGACGCTACTGTATTCCAGGGCATTAGTCAGGATTCCATAGTCATGAACCTCGATGACCTGTTGTGTGTGGGAGTCAATGGTCGCATCTTGATATCAAATACTGTGAATCGTAACGCGCTGAACTGTCCTGGCGAAGTGGTTGCCAACCTAATCGCTGGCAGTGACAACTTTCTGACACTACTGCGCAGTGTTGGCGTAAAAATTTACAGTGGCGGAGGCGAAACTGCAGATGTGGGTGATCTCACTGGCACTGTTGTGGTTGATTCTTGTGCAGTATCAGTGATGAAAAAAACTGATTTGATCACCGGAGAATTGATTCGACCTGGCCTTAGTATTGTCGGCCTTGCTTCCACTGGCCAGTCCACCTACGAAACAAAAGAAAACAGCGGTATCGGTAGCAATGGCTTAACCAGTGCACGCCACGAAATGTTGTGTCCTTATTATGGAGAACAATATCCAGAATCTTTTGATGCTAATGTATCCAGAGAACTCATGTATTGCGGCGCTAATAAACTAGAAGATCCACTGCCTGGTTCCACACTCACAGTCGGAGAGGCGCTTCTCAGCCCTACTCGTACTTATGCTCCAGTTATTTATCGCTTACTTGAACAACACCCCGGAGTGATACAGGCACTAGTACATTGTTCCGGCGGCGGCCAAACCAAATGCCTTAAATTTGGTCATAACATCCATTACATCAAAGATCGTTTGTGGCCGACCCCTGCTATTTTCAAGAGTATTCAAAAAGCGTCAGGAACTGCCTGGAAAGAAATGTACAAGGTCTTCAACATGGGTCATCGCATGGAAGTGTACTGCACTCCTGCACAAGCCAAACTTGTTATCAAGGTCGCCAAGTCTTTCAACATAGAAGCCAAAGTTATTGGCAGAACCGAAGCTGCAAGCAAAGGTAATATCTTAAGCCTCAGCCATCAGAAACAGCAGTTCAACTATTCATACTGATGGCATATCTTAATGCAAAAGATAACTCCACATGCACACAAAAACTTTGTTAATGCCTGGTACGACACCAGCCAAAGTGGCGGGCGATTTGAACGCAAGGAGTCCTCGTTTCGAAATTGGATCACGGTGGATGGTGCAGCTGGAGCTAGTGGTGTAGCCGGTTTTAAGGCGGCAACAAACCGATATCATCTCTATATTTCCCTGGCCTGTCCATGGGCACACCGCACCTTACTTACCCGCAAACTTAAAAATCTTGACAGCATAATTACCATATCCAACACACTGCCCTACATGGGACCAAAAAGTTGGAGATTTACGCCTGATCAAGGCCGGCTTTTTATGCACAAAGGTCTAGGTGTAGACGATCAAGATAGTTATATCGAGTATTTGTATGAGTTATATCAGCTGGTCGATCCAAATTATGACAGCCGTGCGACTGTGCCCGTATTGTGGGACAAACAACAACAGACCATCGTGTCGAATGAATCTGCTGAAATCGTGCGTATGTTCAACAGTGCATTCAACTCGGTAGGTGCAAATGACACAGATTTATACCCTGAACACTTGCAGTCACAAATAGATGAACTCAACAATATCCTTTATCCCACAATAAACAATGGTGTTTACCAAGCTGGTTTTGCGACTACTCAAGCTGCCTACGAAGAAGCTGTCTGGCCACTTTTCGCAACGCTGGATCAACTGGAACAAAGACTCAGTAGCCAGCGCTATTTATTTGGCAAGTGTTTAACTGAAAGTGACTGCCGTTTATTCCCGACTCTGGTGCGATTTGATTCAATTTATGTTGGTCACTTCAAGTGTGGTTTACGACGTTTAGTAGATTATCCAAATTTGTGGGCCTACACCCGCGATATTTATCAGTTACCCGGCATCGCAGCTACAGTCGATATTCAATACAACAAGCAGCATTATTACGGTAGTCATCCCACGATAAATCCAAGCGGAATAATACCTGTTGGGCCAGTGCAGGATTTTATGACTCCTCACCATCGCTCTCACCTTTGAGCAATGCTGAGTAACTAGTAGGTTTTAACATGCACATATCTGTGCCAGTCATTTTTTTTCACTCTAGTCTACTTAACACGCTTCACCTACAATCAGCCGCCTTGCAATAGCAAGCTGCCTAATTAAAAAAGCTCCATTCAGCGCTGCAAAACAGCCAGGATTCATGTCTAACCCTCGCCTTCATTTCGATGCAACAACTCTTTTTGCCTTGTTAAAGATGTCCGTACCAATGGTCATTTCTCAAGGTGCATTTGCTGTAATGTTATTTACTGAC
>CAIMTR010000446.1 GCA_903844415.1 uncultured Gammaproteobacteria bacterium | reverse complement strand
GAAACGTACACTCCACCCAGCACGCCGCAATAATGCTGCTTCAATAAAGTCATGACTGATCACATGACCACCAAATGGCGGACGGCCTTTTAACACGGGCAAATGAGCCGCTGCAGCAAACGCAGTAGTTCGAATAATGGCATTGTGCCCCCAGAAATTGCTTCCATTACCGTGCCATGCTGCTAGGCCGTTAGCAAATATGGGGCCGTAAAGACGATTGGCAAATTGTTGCAGTCGGGCATAGAGAGTTTCAGCCAGTACAATGTTGGGCAAAGTCTGTAGAAGCCCAAGACTAGGATCTGACTCCAGTCTACGCGCCATTTCGATCATGACTGCAGGGCTCATGATGCTGTCAGCGTCTAGCACCAGCATGGCATCATAGGCACCACCCCAACGCGCGACCCAATCAGAAATATTGCCAGCTTTGCGTTCGCTATTGTGCCGTCGATGCCGATAATAAACTGGGCAGTCTTGATTGCTGGCTTCGATTAAGGCCTTGAAAGCGAGTTCTTCTTTCAGCCATGCGGTCGAATTGGTGGTGTCACTCAGAATAAAGAATGCAAAATGGCCGGGTGCTGTTTGTCCCAGTTCAGTGATCATCGCCGAAATAGCTGCTAAAACTCGGGCGGGATCTTCATTGTATACCGGTGCAAGAACCGCTGTACGAATGCCGGGCATAGCATCGTGAGTAGTGCGAGGTCCGAACATGTCTTGCTTGAGCAGCAAGCCGAAACCCAACACAGCTTGGCAAGCCGCAAAACTGATCCAACTAAAATTGATAGAAAACAAAACCAGGAACACCCACTGCATACCGGTAAGTTCACCGGTCATCACCCCATACATTTCCTGAATGCCGTAATTGGACAATGCTACGGTACCACCGAACAGCAGTACCCTTGCCAGCATGATTTTAATCCATCGCCAGACGGAAATATGACTTCGCGCTGGGAGACGAGGGGAATGTAGGCGCTGCCGTGGCATGGCCAGGGCATGTTCAGGAGGAAGTGCGAGGCGGTTGCCTTCAGCGCTCGATCCAGCGGAAGAGCATTGTTTCGCCAACGACGTTGCCTCGGTATTTGGGTTGAACACGAATTTCACTGAGACTGGCACCTTCAGGATCGATGGTAACAAACAGTCGGACACTATTGGGGCCACTTGGATTAACTAGGGTTTCAAGCACACTACCGTTGCTGGTGCTGGCATCAATAGTAAGTTCTTCCATAACTATCCCATCCGCAAGATTGGCATAATCAATAACAAATTGTGGATTGTTTGTTCCTAGTTTAAAACCATAGGCGGTACGCACGATACGAGCAGTTTCTGCAGGCAGAGGGCTGTCGTCTGGCCAAGAAAGTTGATAAGCAAAGCTAAATTCAGAGCCTGCCAATAGTGGTAATCGCGGCCGCCAGTAAGCCACGATATTGTCATTTGTTTCGGAACGAGTAGGGATTTCCACCAGTACTACACTGCCAGGTCCCCAAGAGCCACGAGTGGAAACCCAGGCGGATGGTCGGAGTTGATATTGTGCCTCTAGATCTTGAAAATCTTCTAGTTTGCGATTGCGTTGTGCTAGACCAAAACCTTTAGGGTTGGTGTCGCCGAAATAACTGATCTGAAGTGTGTTGGGATTCTGCAGCGGTCGCCACAGATATTCGTTTTGCCCGGTAAGTATGGCTAGCCCATTGGAATCATGTACCGCAGCTCGATAGTCGGGCACATCGGGACTGTCCATGCTGCCAAATGTGTACATTGATGTTAGCGGTCCAAGACCAATATGTGTGAGAGTTTCACGAGTAAAAAGGGTGGCTTCTACATCCAGCCGTGTGGGATCGTCAGGGTAGATGCCGAAGCGGTAGGCACCACTTACACGAGGACTGTCTAGCAGCGCGTGCACCACAATACTGTCGGAACGAGAAGAAGGTCGCTCTATCCAGAATTTTCGGAATATAGGAAATTCCTCGCCAGTGGGTTCTGCTACATCTAGCGCCAGTCCACGCGCAGATAGCCCATAATTTTGACCCTTAGATACTGCACGAAAATAACTGGCCCCCTGAAATACAATAAATTCGTCTTCATATTCGGTGGTGTTGAGCGGATAGTGAAGGCGAAAACCAGCTACTTTATCGACTGCTGCCAGTAAATCTACAATGT
>CAIMTR010000445.1 GCA_903844415.1 uncultured Gammaproteobacteria bacterium | reverse complement strand
TGATTTTTGGCTGGCCGTGTGGGAATACTTTGACATCAAAGCCAGCGCCCAACCAACCGCAGTGCTCGGCCAACGTACTATGCCCGGTGCTGACTGGTTTCCCGGTGCCCGCCTAAACTACGCTGAAAATATTCTGCGTAACGAAAAACCGGACACCATCGCTTTGTTATACGCCAGTGAACAAATGCCCTTGCAAGAACTGCAATGGACCACACTCGCTGCCGATGTGCGAAAACTTGCTACACACTTACGCGCTATGGGCATAAAGCCTGGCGACCGAGTTGCCGCGTACATGACTAATATTCCAGAAGCCGTCACTGCCCTGCTCGCCACCAGCAGCATTGGTGCAATCTGGTCATCCTGCTCCCCTGATTTTGGTACGCACAGTGTTCTTGATAGGCTGACACAGATCGAACCCAAAGTACTATTTTGCGTCGATGGTTATTACTACAAAGGCAAAGCATTCAACCGCAAGCAGGAAATAAGCAACATCATCGAGGCCCTGCCCTCAGTTGAAAAAGTTATATATTTGCCTTATATGGACAAGTCTGACACTCAGCTGCCAGTACCTGCTGCCGTGTTGTGGCATGAACTGCTCAACACTCCTGATATTGCAGCCGCTGATTTTGTGTTCGAACAAGTACCCTTCCAGCATCCGTTATGGATACTATTTTCGTCAGGCACCACGGGTCTACCCAAAGCCATTGTGCACGGTCATGGCGGCATAATTCTCGAACAATCCAAGCTCTGTGCTCTGCATTACGATCTCAAACCCGACGATCGTATGTTCTTTTTTACTACCACCGGCTGGATGATGTGGAACTTTGTGGTCAGCGCCATGCTGGTTCAAGCCCGCCCTATTCTGTACGACGGCAACCCAACTTGGCCCGAACCGGATGCCCTGTGGAAAATGACTGATGCTGCTGGCGCACGTTTATTTGGTGCCAGCCCCACCTTGCAACAGATGCAAGAAAATGCAGGCATAGTGCCCAAAGAGAATTTTAAGTTTGAAAAACTGGGCTCTATCATGTTGGCGGGTTCGCCAGTATCTGCAGAATGTATGGACTGGTTTTACAAAAATGTTAAAGCCGATATCTACGTTGCCCCTGGTAGCGGTGGCACTGATATCTGTTCAGGTTTTTGCGGCCCTATGCCGGGTATGGCGGTGAAAGCTGGAGTCATTCAAATGCCCCATCTGGGTGTAGATTTACAAGCCTTTGATGAACACGGCAACTCCATTGTTAATACTGTGGGTGAATTTGTCGTTTGCCAACCCATGCCTTCAATGCCGCTGTATTTCTGGAATGATGTCGACAATTTACGGTACCGCGAAACTTATTTTGATGACTACCCCGGTATTTGGCGGCAGGGCGATTATTTTAAGATTGATGCTGATGACGGTTGCTACGTACTGGGTCGAAGTGATGCCACACTCAACCGTTATGGCATCCGTATTGGCACTGCTGAAATTTACCGCAGTGTGGCAGGCATACCGGAAGTAGAAGACTCTCTCATCGTCAATCTAGACTTACCCGGTGACAAATTTTATATGCCCATGTTTGTAAAATTGAGAAACGGTATAGTCCTGAGTGATGAGTTAAAGATTAAAATAAATCTGAAACTGCGCTCTGATTACAGCCCGCGGCATATTCCTGACGAGATTTATCAAATTGAGGAAGTGCCATACACCCTCACCGGCAAAAAAATGGAAATTCCAGTGCGCAAAATCTTGATGGGAATTGCAGTAGCAAAAGCGGCCAACAAAGATGCGATGAGTAATCCTGGCGCGCTGGATTATTTTATTGGGTTTAGAGACCAGCAGCAGGTTTATTCGCTCTAAAAGATCCCTGTACCACATTTAAAAAACCACGTGGGCGCTGCGGCCAGAAAATTAAAGTTTTTGTTTGCGAGCTAGGAGGTTGCGCGTGCAGAACCGCAGTTTACACGCCTGTAAATGAGGATTCGTGTACGGAACCAGCAACGCTTAAGCAAACAGACAATTTCAAAATGTGGGCTTATATAACAGTTATTTCAGCAGTGCCTGCACTAACACTGGCAAACTCCTGTCCATCCGATAATCAACCGATGAATGATCATCGTTGAATTCCTCATACACATGCGCAATACCCTTCTGCTCCAGTAAGCGATGTAGTCGGCGCGCCCCATACAGTAAGTTGTACTGATCCTTGGTACCACAATCGATGAACAGAGATTTTAGCTGCTTGAGGCCATTGGCATGTTCGGCTGCAATGTTGAGCGGATCCCAGCGCAAAAAGTTATGCCAACGCGGCGGAATTATTTCGCAGGTAAGCATGTCGACCGGCAACCGAATTCCCATAAAAGCTGCTGGATCTGGATCGTAAGTAGCACACATGGCTAAGGTCATCAGGATGTGCAGATCAGAACCTTTCTGTTTGGGTTTGCTGTAAAAATCTGTAAGCCAAGCCTTAATGTCATTATTGTGTGCGGTAAGTGCGCGTAACACCCCAGGAAATTCCGGCAGCATAAGTTGTTCGAATCCCATGTCGCCGGAATGACAGGCCGCAGCAGCCCAAAAATGTGGATAGAGCAAGGCATGCGTAATGGCGCCATACCCGCCTGAACTTTTTCCGAATACGCCACGTTTGCCAATACCGCCACAACCCAATTTACCTTCCACGAAAGGCACCACTTCTTCCAGTAGAAAATCGGCCCAGCGTCCCGTACCAGCACTATTGATGTATTGATTACCTCCCAGACAAGTAAAACAATCGGGCAAGGCCACCACCACAGGCGGCAGTTCGCCAGTGGCTATTAAGCGATCAAGTCGTGCGGGCAGATTCTCCCCAAAGTTTTTCCAGTTGGTGTGAGTTGGTCCACCTGCCAAAAAACCGACCAGATCAACCAGCAACGGTAAGCCCAAACCTGACTGTGCATATGGCACATAAATATCAATACGCCGCCGGGTGGAATCACCCAGTGGGTTGCCTTGTAATATAAGACTGTCGAGCCAATGGCTAACAACTGTGCCAGCTGGATAATGGTTATCGCTTTTCAAAGTTGCATGATCCTCATCAAGTTAGTGTTGCTGTTTCCTGATCATACTGGCTGAGGTATTATCCAACCAGAAAAAATAAAGGGCGCTCTTATGCAGCTATATCCTCTTTCGCATTTTGACGACAAGACCAACGGTTTTACTGAGTTCTCAACCATTCCATTATCCAGCGCGATGGGTGCGGAAATTCAGGGAGTCAACATTGCTACGATTACCGATGCACAATTTGCACAGGTTCGTTCTGCTTTGTATCACTATAAGATGGTGTATTTCCGCAATCAGGTCATGAGCATTGAAGATCAAGAAGCATTGACCCTGCGCTTTGGTCCGTTTGGTACCGATGCCTACACTAAAGGAATTCCTGGACATCCTAATGTACAGCGTTTGTTGAAAGAAAAATCCACCGTGGTGGATCGAGTATTTGGCGATGGCTGGCATACCGATTCACCTTTTCTGCCGCGCCCACCTGCTGTA
>CAIMTR010000444.1 GCA_903844415.1 uncultured Gammaproteobacteria bacterium | reverse complement strand
TACATAACGTTGCATTAATTCTGCGTAATGGGTTTCCAATAGGGGAAATACTGCAGCACACTCTAGCTCTGCTGCGCACAACGCCATGACAGTACTAAGCGCCCTGCCTCCATCACGGGCTGCTTGCAGTGGCAATATTCCCGGCGGTGCCACACCGTCAATAACTACAGTACGAGTTGTTGCTGGAAAATATTTAAGATAAGCGAGCGCTACTCTGGTGCCGTACGAAACACCCCACAAATTGAGTTGGCTGTAACCCAGATAAGCACGAATGGCATCCAGATCCTGCACGGCAATATCGGTGGTGTAATACTGAGGCTGGGCATCGATGGCTGCCAGGCAGTCCTGTAAATATTGGGTCTGGATTTCTAGCAACAACTGGGTAGCGCTAGCTTCGCTCGTACCGTCTTCACCGAAATCACAATTAAAAGGACTGAGCTTTCCGGTGCCACGTTGATCGATAAGTACTATATCGCGATTGGCACTGATGCCCTGAAAAATAGGCAATAGGGGTAAAGCATCCATGGTAGCAGCCTGGCCAGGGCCACCTACCAAAATAACAAAGGGATCAGGTTCGGGCAGCGGGCTAATGGCAGGCACCACCATAACCTGCAACTGAATTTGACGGCCTTGTGGCGCAGCAGGATTTTCGGCAGTGGTGAACACCAGGCAACGACTGTGTGCCACCAGCGCAGGTAACGCTGTAGTGCTATCGCGAGTGCAGGGTTGAAACTCGGCATTGAGTTCTTGGGTACGAGTTTGCAAATTCAACATGGCCTGCTTGTGAGTATCTATGCCTTGTTCACACGCGGCCAAATACAACAACACAACAACAGTTGATAACCTGCGTAGCGTTTGCCCTAATTTTTTGTTTAATTGTGCTTTCATTGCGGCATGGTACGTGTGAGCTCTTGCATCAGCGCGATAAACTGATTTATTTCAGTTTCAGTGAGTGTGGCAGGCAACATAATATTTTGAAATCCGACCAGCACCTGCGCGGCAGGATCGAGCATAGATTTTTTATAATATTGAGCATCCGGGATTTGTGCGGTGCCATCGGTAAACTTTCGCAAGCTACCGTAGTTACCCATCCAGCTTGGCCCAATACCCGCACTTCCATCCAGGGAATGACAGGCAATACAACCCTTGTCAGCTGCAAGAATCTTGCTTTGTTCAAGCTGCGTTATTGGCGTGGTGTTGGTGGCCTGATCTTGCACTAAATAAGGGATCAACATTAAGGGAATCGCTGCTACTAACAGAACAAGAAAACCCAACAGAAGAACTTTTTTCATGCGAATGGACAACCTTTTACTTAACAAAACGCTACGCTCCAACTGATGACCGTGTGCAATGACGATGGTAGTATTGCCGCCTTCAATTTGCATAGCAACGAGACCATGATAACAAGGTATTCTCGGCAACTTCACCCGCAGTTGCTCACCTTCCATACTTATTTATCATATTAAAAAATCAGGACTGGATTTAGATGGTAACTGTAGGCGAAACACTCTGGCAGCCTGACGCAAACTGGATTACCGAATCCAATCTTTATAACTTTCGCGCTTGGTTAAAGACCAATCGTAATCTTGAATTCGATAGCTATGCTCAACTACGGCACTGGTC
>CAIMTR010000443.1 GCA_903844415.1 uncultured Gammaproteobacteria bacterium | reverse complement strand
TGTTCATCCATCCGTGTGGGGCCCGATGCTGGGTGCGGGTGTGTTTGCCGGCAGTAATCTGGATAGTCGCACGTCGAAAAGTTTGTCCGATCACACGCCGGTGTTCGGCAGTCGTGAGTCCGCCGATAAAGCCAGCACTAATCTCCAGCATCTGTTGATAGTGGCGGCGGGTGTCAGTGCGTTGATGGTTCCTGACCAAACAGATGCTGGTGAAACCATTGACCGCAGTGACCGTTTGGGGATTGTGCTGGGTGGCATTGCACTGTCGAGCGGCGTTTCAGAAACCATGAAATATATTACCCAGCGCGAGCGCCCGAATCAGTCAAACAACTACAGCTTTCCGTCCGGACACGCAACTGCGGCATTCACCTCTGCGACCTTTGCTTCTGAAAATTTTCATCTGGCTTTTGGTGACGATGTCCGCGCCCGATGGGCTGATGCAGGCCTGTACACCGCCGCGACGCTAACGGGCTGGGCGCGAGTGGAAGCACAAAAACACTACCCAAGTGACGTAATGGCGGGGGCAGCATTGGGGAATTTCATGGGACGCTTTCTCAATGAGTTGCTGATGACCAATTCCGGCAATGTGGTGCTGTCGTCATATTTTGACGGGAATACCTTGGCAGTAGGAATGCAACACAAATTCTGAATGCCAACTATACAAGTAAAAAGGGGATAAGCATGAACGTGTCGGTACTCGACCTGCGCAACTGGCGATCGCATCACCGTTCACGGATTTCGCACCACCTTCCGTATGTGGACAGCCGAAACGACCAGTTACCCGCGTGAGGTTGCCGAACACGCCCTAGCCCACCAGTTACCGGATGCAGTTGAGCGCGCCTATCAGCGTGGATCGCAGTTCGCAAAACGTACTGGGCTGATGACTGATTGGTCGGTGTATTGCGCTACAACTCAAATCGATGCGATTGTGAAACCCATCCGAGGTTCCGCAGAATCGTCTAAGATGAACTGAAAGATTAAATACAGGTTGGTTTAAAATTAAAACGGCGGGCCGTAAGCTCCGTCGTTTTTTATTTTGTTTTCGCTTTCGTTAAAAAATTAAAGGGGTCTGAGGTTCCCCCAAAATAACGGATTGATCTCACGACAGTTCACTGACTCCGTCCGGATGTGTTTAATAACTTTCTCATACGTGGCGTTTGATCAAAGTCTTTCCAGATTACCCCCTGTGGTTCTGAAAGGATATAAATACGCTAGCAGCAACGGCGGCAAAAAAAACAGGCTCAGTAGGGTTGATGAAGCGAGTCCTCCCAGAATCACTTGTGCCATCGGGCCCTGTACCTCTCGCCCGGCCTCTCCGGAACCCATTGCCAGAGGCATCATGCCAAGGGCGGTTACCAGCGCAGTCATCAGGATGGGCGAAAGACGTTCCGAGCTGGCACGGAGTACTGTCTCGATGCCCCAGGGCGCGCCTTCTTTTTCTACCAGATGTTCAGTATGGGAAACCAAAAGTATGGAGTTGCGCGCGGCAATACCAAACAGCGTGACAAAACCCACAAGACTGCCTAGCGAAACCACTCCACTGCTGAATGCAATAACGATCACGCCACCAGCAAGCGCACTGGGGGCGCTTGACAGAATCAGGATTGCCGGCCGACCTCCACCGAAAGCCAACACCAGGAGAACCACAATCCCGATTGCTGTTAGCGCAACATTGACCAGCAGTT
>CAIMTR010000442.1 GCA_903844415.1 uncultured Gammaproteobacteria bacterium | reverse complement strand
TGCTGCGGTCATGCGCCAGCTACCCGGTACGATATCCATACCTGAAAAGGCGCCAAAGGTGTCACCATTGAAATCAAGGGTAGTTTCTGCGGCCAGGCGTGCCACGCCTTGCAAACCCTGGTTTATAAAAGTCTGACCTTTGAATACGATCGATGTTGCACCGCTGGTAGTGACCACATTGGGTGTTGTGTACGCGACTGGATCAGCGAGTGTGTTAGTTGCTGTAATAGTTCCTAGTGCGATACCCATAAATAATGCGGAATAGCAAAAACTGGGCAGTTTGTAAGGTGACAGCATAAAGAGGTTCCTTGTGAATTGAGAATTCATCCGCAAACGGGCTTTTTACAAGTTATCAAGAAGAAATTAGATTTATATAAAGAATGACCTTGCAATTTATAAAGCCAAAGACCTACCAGTTTGACTGGAGCAAGGGGCAGGGGCACATACTGACCAACAAATTAGGACAATTTTGCTCAGGATTCAGTTATGCTCTAGAACATTGCCGTATGTTCATGACATACACTGTGCAACCAGCTGAGTGTAGGCGCGTGAATTGATGTTCTGAATTTCACGTTTCATGCTGATAGATTTCCACATGATTAGACTATTATTGTGGATCTCACGCCTTTTCACGCCACGTCCACCAACGCGGCATTTTAAGTTTTCATCGATCCTTCAGGGGGAAAGTATGACCTTTAAAATCAAGACAATCATTGCAAGCATGGGGCTAACACTGGCACTGGGCACAAGTGCGTGGGCTGCACCTGCTGCCGATTTCATGGAAAAGCTAGAGGCCGAAACGCGTCCTCTGGTAGACCGCGAACGTGACGGCGCACGCCGGCCTTTTCAAGTTATCAACTTGCTCGGCATTTCTGAGGGCATGACAGTTATAGATGTGGGCGCCGCCGATGGCTGGTTTACCCGTGTGTTGTCAGCAGCTGTTGGTCCATCAGGAAAAGTGATCATGCAGGAAGGCGCGCGTGCACTTGAGACAGACGAGGGGGCTGCACCCAAGGCAACCGCTGCAGCTCTGGGCAATGTAGAAGTATCCTTTGAAGCTCTTGGCGGCGTTGGCACCAACGTTGCCGATGCCGCAATAACTGCGCTCAATCTCCATCATGCTAATGACGAGCGCGGCACTGCAGCAATGAAAGATCTTTTCCAGGTTCTCAAGCCTGGTGGAGTAGCAGCAGTGATCGACCACGTTGGTACGCTCATAACTCCTGCCAATTCTCATCGTATTTTGGCTACTATAGTCAAAGGGTGGATTCAAGCAGCAGGATTCGAGATCGTGGTGGAATCCGACATCCTCCGCAACACAGCCGACGACCATATGCTTTCGGCTATGGCTCCAGAACTTGGCCGCGATACCGATCAGTTCATGTTTGTGGTACGCAAGCCGAAGTAATAAGAAAACGAAATGTGGGGCTTGGAATAGCTTGATTAAGTGGTTATTAACTACCTTGATCAGATGAATCCAAGCCCCTTTTTTATTTGTATCAAACTACTCCATCCATGATGGACACGAAGATGTCAGCACAAGATGAATACTGGATGGGCAAGGCTCTGGCATTGGCCCAACAAGCCGCAGCTGTAGGTGAAGTTCCGGTGGGTGCGGTGCTGATATTCAATGATGTATTAGTAGGGGAAGGCAGCAACCGGGCGATTACCACTAATGATCCCACTGCGCATGCAGAAATAGTTGCGTTGCGACATGCCGCCTACCATCTTCAAAATTATCGTCTGCCAGACACAACTTTGTATGTCACCCTCGAACCTTGCACTATGTGTGTGGGTGCGCTCGTTCATGCACGTATCAAGCGCTTAGTATTTGGCGCGTTAGAACCCAAGGCAGGGGCAGTGTGCAGTCGCTTTCAGTTGTTGCAACAAAAAGGCTTCAATCATCAACTTGAATGTCAGCAAGGCATATTGGAGAGTGAGTGCGGCCAAGTTTTGAGTGATTTTTTTCACCAGCGGCGTGAGCAAAAGAAATTAAGTTGATGGCAGTTTGATCACAACTTCTGCAATTAAATTATTCAGTAAAAAATCCGATAAATTGACTTTATCGGATTTTTTTGTGCGGAGAAAAAACGGATAGGATCTGCTTAGGCTCTACAGTGAAACAATTACCAAGTCTTGGAAACGGTGAAGACCAACGCCTGACTTGCATCGGGCTTGCCACTGCTGTCCAGTTGATCGGAAAGTTCGTCGCTGCTAAATATGACATCTAGGCCAAAGTCAATTTCGGAAATGGAAGTGTCATACCCCACTTCAAAATAGTCACCAGCAAAATCTTTACCAGAAGAACCAAATGTGCCGTGGAAACCGGATTGGCTAAGTGTTAAACCTAGAAAATCGTAATCAGCAGGAGTGCCGAAACCGTCGTACTCACCGTTGGAATATTCCACGCTGAGAATCTTGTATCCTGCTTTAAGATTAAATTCCTGGTAGGTGTCATCAAATTGTCCGGTGTAGTAGTAGCCGGTCATGCCAGCGCTGGCAGTAAAATCGCCAGAAGTAATGCCGTAACCAAAAAATCCATCAACTTCCAGGCCATCACCTACATCTCCGGTCCAGCCACCAGCGAAAAAACCATTTTCGGTTAAAGTAACACCAGCACTTGCTGACGCTGCTTTTTGTAGAATACCTCTAAAGTAATATTCGGACGCAAAACCTGCGTTGTAGGAGACTTCTGCAAAGGCGCTGGCAGATGCCAAACCGCAAGTAACAAGCGCAATGCCTACAGCCAATTTTGAAACTTTTTTCATAAGTCTTTCTCCTGAAAGTCTAAAAAGAACGGTTTTTTTGCGTTTAAAGGAATGGTTTTCCCTTGTTTGATAGTTAGCAAAGACTAAGCCAACTCTTATATCTACTTGAATCGTATGAATAAAAAACAAATAACTTGCCAAAGAGGAGAATCCTGCCCCGTTACCGTTCTTGTTGTGGGAACATTTCGGAGCGCAAATAAACCTATATGCACCAAAAAAGTACGC
>CAIMTR010000441.1 GCA_903844415.1 uncultured Gammaproteobacteria bacterium | reverse complement strand
TGCAATTGAGCAACGGAGCTACTGGAATTAGACAATCTTTCCCTTTCCTTGGCAACAACTGCGGGCGGCGCGTTATCAACAAATTTGGTGTTGCTCAGTTGATTATTTATTTTGGAAATTTCTAACTGTAATTTTTCAATTTCTTTGGTTAAGCGGGTTTGTTCTGCTTGTACATTTATCAAACCCGCCAGCGGTACCCGAATTTCCATATCGCCTGCTAGTTGCATTGCAGACGGTGGTGCAGAGGCTGCATCGTCTAGCCACACCAACGATTCGAGTTTAGCCAGCTTCACCAGATAATGCCGATTGCTTTCCATAAAGGTCTGATCTTGTACCGAACCTTTGCTGAATAAAACCGGCAGTGTAAGGGCAGGAGAAATATTCAATTCGCCACGGATATTACGAAGTGCCAAGATTACCGTTTTTACCCATTCAATTTCAGTGTCTAGCGCCGAACTGGTTAGCGTATTGTCTGCTTGGGGATAAGGTTGCAACATAATGGTGGCGCCGGTAATCCCTAACATAGGTGCGGCTTTCTGCCATATTTCTTCAGTAATAAAGGGTATTAGTGGGTGGGCTAGACGCAAACTTTGTTCAAGCACGCTGAGCAAGGTGTAACGCGCAGCATTTTTGTTAGCGTCGCTGGCATTAGCATCCCAGAGGATTGGTTTGGACAGTTCCAAATACCAGTCGCAGTATTCATTCCAGAAAAAATCGTAAACAGCTTGTGACACCAGATCGAAGCGGTAGTTGGCGAAATTTTCATTTACTTTTTGCAGGGCTACTTGAAACCGTGCCTGAATCCACAAGTCAGCACGCGAATAGTGGCTGACATCCATTGGTCGGGTGACATGCTGTTCTTCGGCATTCATAAACACATAACGCGCTGCATTCCAGATTTTGTTGCAGAAGTTGCGATAACCTTCCATACGACCCATGTCAAAATTAATGTCGCGACCGGTCGAAGCGAGTGAATAGTACGTATATCGCAATGCATCTGTGCCGTGGGCAGTGATGCCATCGGGAAATTGTTTGCGGGTGGCTTTGTCAATTTTCGCCGCCATCTGTGGTTGCATCATGCTGTCGGTGCGTTTTCTTACCAAAGACTCCAGATCGATGCCATCAATCAGGTCAATTGGATCGAGTACATTGCCCTTGCTCTTGGACATTTTTTGTCCTTCACCATCACGGATCAGGCCGTGAATGTAAACTTTTTTGAAGGGAACTTGGCCGGTAAATTTCAGTGTCAGCATAATCATGCGTGCCACCCAGAAGAAAATAATGTCGAAGCCGGTAACTAACACATCAGTAGGATGAAATGTACGAAGTTCTTGGGTGTCTTCGGGCCACCCTAGTGTGGAGAATGTCCACAATGCAGATGAGAACCAAGTGTCGAGTACATCCTCGTCTTGCTGTAAGGGCAGCTCGGCAGTTAATTGGTATTTACTGCGAACTTCGGCTTCGTTGCGACCAACATAAATATTACCCTGGGCATCATACCAAGCAGGGATACGATGCCCCCACCAAAGTTGGCGGCTGATACACCAGTCTTGAATGTCGCGCATCCACGAAAAATAAGTGTTTTCCCAGTTTTTTGGGACGAATTCGATGGCGCCGTTTTCTACTGCAGCTATAGCCGGTGCCGCCAGTTCTTTTATTGCGACATACCATTGCTGAGTCAAATACGGTTCGACAACAACACCGGTCCGATCACCGCGTGGCACCTTGAGTTTGTGATCCTGGATTTTTTCCAGCAGACCTAAAGACTCCAGATCACGCACCAATTGTTTCCGGCATTCAAAACGGTCTAACCCTTGATAGGCCGCGGGGGCGTTGTCGTTAATCGTGCCTTCTTTAGTAAGGATATTAAGCAGTGGCAAACCATGCCGCTGCCCCACTTCATAGTCGTTGAAATCATGAGCAGGTGTAATCTTAACGCAGCCTGTACCAAATTCAGGATCGACATAGGTGTCGGCAATAATCGGGATATTACGTCCGCATAAGGGTAACTGTACTTGTTTGCCGATTAGATGTTTAAAGCGATCATCATCTGGAGGTACTGCAACCGCGCTGTCACCGAGCAAGGTTTCTGGGCGAGTAGTGGCAATTGTTATGTAGGTCTTGCCATCAGCGGTGGTAGCACCATTGATGAGTGGGTAACGGAAAAACCAAAAGGAGCCGTTCTCTTCTTCTGATATAACTTCAAGATCGGAAATGGCTGTAAGAAGTTTGCAGTCCCAGTTTACCAATCGGTTGCCGCGATAAATCAAACCTTCGTCGTAGAGCTGGATAAAGACTTCTTCCACAGCTTTTGACAACCCTGGATCCATGGTGAAGCGCTCGCGGGTCCAATCCATGGAAGCGCCCATTCGGCGCAATTGCCGCGTGATGGTCGAGCCTGACTCTTCTTTCCACTGCCATACTCTTTCCAGAAATTTTTCTCGACCCAGTTCTTTGCGATTGACGCCTTCGCCTAGTAATTGTCGTTCCACCACCATCTGGGTGGCGATGCCGGCGTGATCTGTTCCCACTTGCCATAAGGTGTTGCGACCTTGCATACGCTGGTATCGAATCAAGGCATCAATGATGGTTTCTTGAAACCCATGTCCCATGTGCAAACTACCAGTGACATTGGGTGGTGGAATCATGATGCAGTAAGGGTCACCACTGCCTTGTGGCGCGAAATAGCCTTGGCTTTCCCAGCGTTGATAAAGAGCGGTTTCGATGGCGTGCGGATCGTAAGATTTTTCCATGGTTTACAGCAATTTCAGTTGAATGATCAGGAGTTGAGTAAAGGTGGGATTATAGCCTTAGGCTCAAGGGCATCTCCACCACAGACTACAGCAGGAAATATGAGTAATTAGAATATAAGAATAGCCATGTATCCCCATGGCCACAGATATGTCTGGCAGCTAAAATTTCAAACTGAGTCACCACCTAAATGCAGTGGTTGTTGGCAGATCACCTAATTTACAAGGCAATAAATTGGCTATAACTGATGTAATTGCAATGGGTAACCCAGCTGCTTATAGGTATTCCACAGTTGGCGGCTGTGGGTTTTTGCAGCTTCGTCGTTCACGATAATTTCGGCAATAGTATCGAGTGCGGCGTGGTTGATCGGTATAGCAGTTGTTAGATTTAACAAATAAGTTGCAGAACACGGTTGTTGATCCCAAGTGATGGTCACAGGTGCCTCCATATTGAGTGGATCAGAACACAATGCATGAGGTACAAAGCTGTCGGCAGAAAAACTCCACAATAGTTGATCGAGTACACTGGCCGCAGCCAAGCTGCCGACTAAAATTTGGACAGGTAATTTTTGCTTGAGTAGTTTTTCGGCCAAGCGACAAGCCAGCAGCGCCCGGGCCTGTTCAGTATTTTGTTTCAACAAATAAAAATTAACTTTGGGCATGATTGCACGTCGCTGCATCAAGTGTTCAGCAGATATTCCATCAGCAGTGGCACGGGTCTGCCAGTAGCACCTTTTTCACCGCCCTGTAACCAGGCGGTGCCAGCGATATCAAGATGAGCCCAGCGATATTTTTTAGTAAAACGCGAAAGAAAACAGCCAGCCGTGATGGTCCCAGCCTTGGGACCGCCAATGTTGGCGATATCGGCAAAATTACTTTTCAGTTGATCCTGATATTCATCCCACAAAGGCAAGCGCCAGACTGGGTCAAGACTGTTGATGCCACATGAATAAAGCTGTTCGGCAAGTTTGTCGTCATTGCTGAGTAAGCCACTGACTACTGAGCCAAGTGCGGTAATACAAGCTCCGGTGAGTGTGGCGATATCTATTACAGTTAGTGGTTTAAAACGTTCGACATAAGTGAGTGCATCACACAATACCAACCGACCTTCAGCATCGGTGTTTAAAATCTCGATGGTTTGTTTGCTCATACTGGTCACGATATCACCAGGTTTGGTGGCTCGGCTGCCAGGCATGTTTTCGGCGCTGGCAATAACACCAATAACATTTATTTCCGGTTGTAGTTCACACAGGGCAGACATGGTACCCAGCACACTAGCGGCACCACACATATCAAATTTCATTTCATCCATGCCACCGCCTGGTTTTAGGCTGATGCCGCCGGTGTCAAAAGTGATGCCTTTGCCAACAATGACATGGGGGCGCTCTGTGGCAACTGTGCCCTGGTAGTGCATAACGATCAATACTGAAGGTTCGATACTGCCATTGCCTACTGACAACAAGGAAAACATACCTAGTTTGCGCATCTGTGCTTCAGTGAGTACTTGGGTACGCAGTTGTTTGTTTTTGGTGGCGAGTTTTTTGGCCTGAACACCCAAATAAGTCGGGGTACAAATGTTGGCGGGCAGGTTACCCAGTTCGCGTGCCAAATTCATACCTTTGCCCACTGCATTACCAATAAGCACGCCTGTTTTGGTTGCCGAACTGCCCTTTTTGTCAGCTATCAACACGGTTACACGCTCAATGCCAGTAGTTAGTGGAGCTTTAGATTTAGTGGTGGTGTAACGGTATTGATTTATAACAAACAGACGCGCTAGCAACTCAGCTTTGCGTTTGTCTAAGATATTGCTGACGGGAAGGTTTGTTAGAGTGAGGGTGGCTTCACTCAAATTATACTTTTGCAAAGTTTTATAAGTGTGTTGCACGGTGGTGGCATATTTTTTCGCATCAAAATTGTGGCTAAGACCACAGCCCACTAACAGCACACGCTGAGCGTGGATGCCGTCAATTTTTTGCAACAGCAGGTATTGGCCCAATTTTCCAGTAATGTCGCCTGCCCGCAGTAATTTTCGGATGGCTCCTTTGCTGGCTGTGTCCAACAGTTGGGTGAGTGCGGGCAGATTATTGTCTTCGAAAATACCAACAACCAGACAAGCGGTAGCCAAAGTGACGGGATTTGCAGCTTTAACAGTAAATTGCATGAGAGTCCTCCTTGAAGAAATGAAAATGATTTTGCTAGCAGAAAATTCTACTCTCCCGAGTAGGCATTGGCAAAATAGAAACTGCTAGAATGCCAGTATGATTATTCTGCGTTATATAAACCGGCAACTGTTGCAAACGACAGCTGCCCTCACACTGATACTGCTGGTGGTCGCTGTTATGGGTCGCCTCCTACAATATCTCACCCAAGCGTCAGAGGGGAAAATTGAGCCCCAGGCCTTGTTGTTGCTGTTAGCTTGGCGTTTACCTAATTTTATACAGCTTATCCTGCCGCTCGCGTTGTTGCTCAGCATTCTACTTGTTTATGGCCGAATGTATGCCGACAGCGAAATGTCGGTGCTAAGAGCTTGTGGGTTTAGTCCTGTACGGTTACTTGGCTTGACCATGCTGACAACTGGTGGAGTTGCTATAGCGGTTGCCTGGCTGGCCTTGTCACTCACACCGCAAAGCTTAATCAAAATAGATACCTTGCTGGCTGCCCAAAAAAATCTCAACGAATTTGATCTGATGGTCCCTGGCTTGTTTCAAAACCTCGGTCAAAGTGAGCGCACTTCCTACGCGCAAGGGATTACAGAGGCAGGTATGCAAAACATTTTCGTCTACGAAGCCAACACCAACCGTATGATTTATGCGCAATCAGCCACACCTCTGGAAGATGCGGCAGGTGCTCGTTTTATGGTTTTTGAAAATGGTTCTATGACTGAGGGCAATATGGGTAGTGCCGATTTCTCATTGACGACATTTGACGAACTTGGTTTTAGACTGCCACCACGAGAGTTGAATTTTGCACCCATTTTGGAAGAGCGGGGCATGACCAATCAGCAGCTGCTTGTCGGTGGGCAAGCTTCCCAATTAGCTGAACTGCAATGGCGAATTTCCCTGATTATTTTGCTCCCTGCTTTGGCATTGCTGGCAGTACCTTTGAGCCGTGTCAGTCCGCGTGAAGGGCGTTTTGCGCGGCTTATTCCGGCTTTATTGATCTATATTGCTTATTTCGGTCTGTTACTCGTAAGTCGGGATCTGCTGGAAAAAGAAACTATCCCTGCTTGGTTCGGACTGTGGTGGGTGCATCTTGTGTTTTTCATCGCTGGATGGCTCATGTTTACAGAACGCAAGTTCAGATTTGTGTCAAGTAGAGCCCTGAATCGACATGGTTAAACTTGATCGTTACATAAACCTTACCGTGTTGACAGCAATAGGAGTGGTATTGCTGGTGCTAGCGGGACTCGACTTGTTGTTCACTACCGTTGAAGAATTGGGCAGCGTGGATCAACAATATCAATCGAGCGCGGCTCTCTGGTATGTGTTCTACATCATGCCACGGCATATCTATGAACTGTTACCTATGGCTACGTTGATTGGTGCGCTGGCTGGGCTTGGCACGCTTGCCAGTGGCAATGAACTGGTGGCTATGCAAGGGGCTGGAATTTCTCGCACACGCATCGCTCTGGCAGTCATGAAACCGGCGTTGATCGTTATCGTCTTGGGTGTTTTGATAGGTGAATACCTTGCGCCGCAGCTCGAAGTAAAAGGTGAAGTGAACAAGGCTCTGTCCAGAGGTCAGCAAGTGGGGCTGTTGCGTTTTGGGCATTGGCAGCGCAACGGTGATGCTTTCATGCATTTCAATGCTATTGCACCAGAAGGCATACTGTACGGCGTAAACATTATGCTGTTTGCTGATGATCACCAGTTAATTCGCAACGTAACAGCTGACCGCGCCGTATTTATTGCGCCCATCAGCAGTGCTGAATTTGCACAGGGTTCGCTCCCAACAAGTCCACAAACTGCCGCGGCTACAACCCTAGATACAACCTCAGCAACCACCTCAGCAACCACATCAGCAACTACATCAGCTACAACCGGGCTGTGGGAATTAGAAAACGGCATTGATATCAGTTTTAGTTATGATGCTGCTGATGGCAAAGTCACTAGCACGCAGCGTGGTTTTGCCAAGCAGAACTGGAACGTTGATCTAACGCCGGATTTACTGCAAGTTTTAATTATAGAACCCGATTACATGGCAATAGGGGACTTATACCGTTATGCCCAATACTTCGACCGTCAGGGACAGGATGCAGCACCGTTTTATCTTTCATTCTGGAAAAAATTGTTACAACCGCTGACTACTGCAGCGCTAGTCTTTGTAGCGGTGTCTTTTATATTTGGACCACTGCGGCAGGCTACCATGGGTTTCAGAGTTTTTACGGCCGTCAGTTTTGGTTTGTTGTTTACCTTGATCCAGAAAATGTTTCTGACCAGCAGTCTGGTCTACCAGTTTGATCCGCGCTTGGCTGTACTCATACCATTACTGTTGTGTGGTGGCATTGGTGTAGGACTGTTGCGCCGTAGGGCTTGAATAGTAGCAGCATGGCATAAGTAGCCGTAGAGCCTAAAAAGCCGCGCTGTTGGTCTTGAACACTTTATTATAATGACACTTTCACTACCCGGCTGTTGGAGAGCATATCAGGCCAGGTGCGTTGCTGATGATCGAACAACATCCAGAAATATCCCAGCCCGGCTAGAGTCAGAGCAAAAGGCGCACTACAAAAGCGTTGTAGCGTCTGGGTCCAGTTGATGGCACTGCCGTCCTCATTCTGTATTTTGACCAGCCAGGCTTGCATGCCCAAAGTCTGCCCGCTGTTAGTCCAAAACCACCCGAAAAATAGATAAGCACTGAGCAACATCGCCGCGAACAGTGTGTATTGATAAAGTGGCGCCAACACCACCATATCGCCTTCTAGTGTGCGTGCTTCGTTGATGCCAAAGGCCGACAACACCAAAAATCCTACAATTATCCAGATGGCAAAAATCAGCAAACTGTCGTACACAATCGCAGCCAAACGTCGCCACAGGGGGGCAGTTGGCAAAAGAATAGTTTCGGCGTTGGGCATGTAATTTCGCTCTGTTATGCGGTTGAGGGTAAAACTACCAACATTCTACCGACCAGCAAGCCAGTCTTACAATGTTTAGTGCAGTGAATTCAGAACAGTAGAATTAGTGCCATCTCGTTAACTGAAAAATGGAAAGTCTTCAACACCGTTAAACGGAAATAATTTGGCGGCAGCCATGTTTTCCAAGCCGAGGTAGCGTCGCAATGCCTTGTGCACATGGTTGGAATAAATCAACATACCTTTACTGTCGTCGCGAGCCAGCGTTTGCGGATTAATCTTCAAGGCATTGTGGCCACCATCGGTGAGCCCCACCATGCGGTTGGTGTAGCGGACATTCTTCTCCATTACGACATAACTGCTGATAGGCCAGTGATCTTTGCCGTTGCCGGCATTGTAATAAGGGGTGCGGCTAAAGTCGGAGCCGATAATTACCACTAGTCGATTTGCGAGCTCTAATTGTTCTGCGTAATCCCATAGCTGATCGACAGCATCCATCACATTGGCGAGCAAAATATCTTGATCAGTATCGCTCTCGAAATGCGAGTCAAACCCCCCTTCTACAAGGTCGGCCGCTACACACAGCCCAGATTTGAAGGCGAGCAACGCTATTTGTGCCTGCTGATGGATTGTGCTCGTGGTGGTGCTTCTGGTAGCAAGAGTCCGCGCTGCCTGCAAATTAGTAGATTTGGGGATCAACGCGCCAAACGCCTTCAGGCCCTCGCTATTCTTGATAGCCGTTAGGTAGTTTTGCCGGTTTTGCAAATCCTGTGGCAGGGCAGCTTGCTCGGTCAGTATATTTTCCACACTCTGCATTTGCAGCGCCTGGATTCTGGCCATATCGTTGGCAGAAACCATCGTTTTGTTTGTATTGGAGTTATCGGCATTGGGATAGATGACGCTGTTCAATTGGTTAGGGTTTTTGATGCGAGTCGGGTTGAGCAGACCTTCGCTATTTGCCCAACCGCCGAGGTTAATGGATGCCAAGGCCAGCTCTGGCGCTACGCTGGCAGCATAGACAGAAGTCAGGGAAGGATAGCCAAGCGCGGTGCGGCCACTCCACGTCGAAATTTCGCCTGTGGAATGCGAATTGGTCTGCATATCCACCCCATTAATTACCAACATCTTGCTGTAATGCTTATCAAAAAATTTCTGGTTGATGCCAAAAGGCGCGTAGCGCAAGTTGCCGGCGGTGCCGATGCTTTTGGTGCGTGCCCAGTGGTTAATTTCTTTCTCACCAGCCACATTGGTTTTGGGGTCGCAGAAGCTACTTACATCCCACGCGCCCTGACATTGGATGGTCATCAACAGTTTGCCGTTAAAACTTGTTTGAGCAAAAGCTGCTTTGGAGAGGGCAGTGGTTGACAGCGTAACGCCGGCCTGTAGCAGGCGTGCCAAAAACAAGCGGCGTGTAATGTCACTCATGGGTATTTACTCGTACAAAAAGTTGTAGTGGCCTAGCATATAGGCCATCACCACAACCCAGCTTTGTTTTATAAATGTGGGATCAGCATTGCTATTGATGCTGTCTAGAAAAGTTTGTACGCCGCTATCCCGATCGTAATAGTCGCCCCCATTTTTGGCCGGTACGTACCTGGTTCCGGAATAGCCCAGGCCGTCCAGAAAGTTCATATCAGACGTCCATCCGCAAGTCGTTGTGCTATTGCTGAGATAGGGGTTATTGAGTTTGGTTTTTTCCTGCCAGCTCTCTACCAGCAATTTGTAGACAGCGGTGATTTCCGGTGCATCACTGGCGTAAGTTTTGCCGTGTAATTTGTAGTGCAGTTCTACCAGTTTTTGGCGGATGAGAGTTGCACCGCGGGTTTTTGACAACAGGGGGTCGCCTACGTCTTTCACAGTAAGCGTGGCAACAAGGTTACCGGTACTCGCCTGCACACCCGCTACGATGGCTCTGATTTCGTAGGCGCCTGCGATTTGTGCATTAAAATCCAGCGGTATTGCACATGCACCATAGGTTAATGCATCGCTGGCATTAGATCCGTAACAGCCAGTGGGAAACTTGGTAGAAATCGCACTGGTAATTTCCTGAATTTGAAAGCTGTTCTGGCCAGGCGCCTTGATCTCAAAACGGTCAAGGTACAGTACCCGCTGCGAGCGACACTTTTTGGTGCTCGCATCAAGATCGCAATACGCGTTGTCTAGGGTCAGTTGAAGCTGGTTGTTTCCTACGTTGAGATCAACGGTAATGGACAGCACTTTCCAATCGGTCGCCGCAGTAGAAGCGACTTCGTTAGTGGTGCTGCCCTGCCATTGCGGTGTAATGTTCTGGGTAAAGCCGCTGAACAGTTTGCGCAAGGTATCTGGTAATAAAAACTCTTTCATAACTATGGGGCAGGCGGATTCTAAGGCGAAGGTCTGCGCCACTGTACTCATCAGCGGCGTGATATCGCGGGCGCGCGTCACTACTGCTGCAGAATCAATCCCGCCGTAGATACCGTTGTAGCTGTTGTAACCTGTGCCAAGGTTGGTATCTAGGGTATAGGGGTTGCTGGGTCGGAAATTTGCCCCCCAGTTGAAACCGGTCAAAATTGCGGCTTTGCGTTGCAGACGCTCCGGGGTGAGTAGCTTCTCCACGCCTGCGTCTACAATTGCCATGGCGGCGCGCTGGCTAGTAGAAGTTGTGGTGGTGGCTTTGGCGCGAAACCAGGGCGACATCATCATGTCGACCAGCAGGGTTTTGAGGTTGTAATGGGTACGAAAAATAGTGGCAAATTGTTCGATGCTTGTTGCCTGCGCCTGATAAGCCGCCAACTTGGCCTGATAGTTACTGTCGGTTGCTACCGCCGGTGCCAGTAGTACTTCAGAGTTCATCACAGACGGCCACCAAAATTTTACGGCGGCGCTGGCAAAGCCCTGGTCTTTGACAATCAAGTCGGCCAGCTGGCCTAGCGGTTCTGTGGCAGTGGTTATGGCTTGGCCCAGCAAGCCTGGGGTGCGCATATCGCGGTACCAGGTATCGCCTTTTTTATAAAGAGTCGGTGCTTTGTTGGCAGGGTATTTGTACAGAGTGTCCAACGAGTCATCGTAGTTGATTTTGTAAAAACCGGCATCACTGTAGTTTTGATAAGCCGCAGCCACCGGATCCATGCGTTCATGGCAGGCAGTGCAGGCAGGATTGTTCAGGGTTGGGTTGTTAAGATCTGCCAAGGCCGCTGGGTCGGTAGGGCGCTGGGTAGATTTTTCGATGTCGATGTCCAAGAAGTTGAGCATAGTCCAACGCGCCCGCGCCCGATTGCGGTTGGTTGCAGTCGAAGGATAGCGCGTCAGAAAAGCTGGATTATTGAGAATGCCAACGTGCTCCCAGGGGCGAAAGATCGTCGGTTGAACAAGGTAGTGGAAGCCCAGTATTGGGTCATCTACTAATGGCGTTGGGGTCAGTTTCATGATGGAGTTGTTGATTTTCCCCGGTTGAAATTCGTTGGGATTGTTGGGGTCTTTAAAAGTAGCGCCCCCTTCCATTACAAAATTAACCTTGGGCGACATCATCATGTAATTGGCAGTAAGCACTCCCTTGTACGACTTATCGTTTTCGACTATGTAGGCCACCAACTCTTCCACGGAGCGACGTAGTCCATCCTCAGCCGAGTTCCTTAAAAGGTCGTCTGCTCGATTAATCTCATTTTGCGATTTGCCGGCCTTGCTGGCCTGCAGACGAAGGTTGTAGAGCTCAGTTGTATATTTCGGATAAAAGGGAAAGTTGGTATCGATTACCGAACCCTGCACACCACGCACCAGTAATCTGTCGTTGGCGCCGTCAATCAAAAATTGGTGAAATCCTGTACCTGTCATCAAATTGCGTAGCGTAGTGCGCAAGGTGGATTCGTCACCTTTGCTTACCGCAGATATTTCTTCTTGGGTAGGCGCGCGGCCCGCCAGCATGATTGCAGCGCGGCGCAGAGTTTCGGCGCGGGTTTGCAAGGTAGCGCCATCAAAGATCAAGTTGCCGGCCACCGTGATGACTTCGGTAGTGCCTTGCTGTAGTTGCAAGAAAGTGGAGAGATTGTTGTAGTCGGTGCTCCCCAGGCCTAATTGCACGCCTCCGGTATGGGCGTTGCCGCCAGTGGCTTTGGTCAGAATGTAGCCAATGCCTTTTGCCGCAGCCACGCGCCCGAAGGCAGCGAAATTATTGAGGGCGGATGTGCTGCTGCTACGGTCTAAGATTAACAAACTGTCTTTGGCCAGCCCGCCGCTGATATGGCAGGCAAGACAACGGGGCAAAATATTGTTTTCGATATTGTCGGAAAAATAGGTAAGCGGGGCGACAGTTGAAGTTGGTGTTTTAACTTCGAATGATGCGGGTATTGGCGTGTAAAGCAGAGCAGTCGATACTTTTGACATGTAGCCGATAAATACCTGCTGACGAGTGGCATTGGCATACGTGCCGGTATAAATAGGGGTGGAATAATTGAGGGTAAGGGTTACGTTTTCCCGCGTTGGTTTCAGATCTTTGACCACGCCATTCCATTTTTCGAACTGACCGTCTAGGTTGCGCATGTAGAACTGGCCGGTATTAGCATCCAGCATCACAACAAAAATATCGGCGCGCTGGTTGAGGTGCGTGGGATCGGCATTGATGATGCCGGTAATTGTGACGGCTTCATTAACAAGAAGTGTACTGATTTGGGTCAGGCCGTTGGGGCTAGTGATGCTAATAGCAAACTTGGTGGCGTAAGTCTTGCCGTCGGTACTAGTAGATCGGAGTTCGGGGATTGGCTCAGGAGAAAGCGCCGACAAGCTGTTAGTAAATAACGTGAGCAGCAAGCCTGCCATAGCGGCGATATATGGAAAAAATCTTACAGTAATTTGTGGCATAACTAATTTGTATTGCATAGATCAATTTAGAATCGATACCGAATACTGACTATCAAATAATAAACTAAAACCTATAACTGCCAAGTCCTTAAAGTGCATAAATTCTTCTATGACCAGCTATTATGGGGCGGTCGGCTGCTCATGACCAAAGTAGATAGCAGCTATGAAAACTCTAACACCGCATTTTTTCCGGCGGATGGATTCAAATCAAAATATCGAACTTCTTAAGTTTTTTATGCAACATGCATGTATCTGTGAGAAATGTTTGTAACTTTTACTTTCAAGTTAGGCATCTTGCTTTTATAGGAACTTTTGTTGCTGCTTTTATGTTGGGATTGCTAATGGTCTAGTGCTTTTGAAAAGGCACTCACTTGACTTTACTTGCTAAATCCCCAACACTGTGAAGCATGAACACCCTACCAAATATCACATCAATTATAATTACCACATGCTGAAAAGCGGGTTGGTCAGTTGATTGT
>CAIMTR010000440.1 GCA_903844415.1 uncultured Gammaproteobacteria bacterium | reverse complement strand
GCCGAGCCGGTGCTGGCTAGTCTCGCGGCTCCCCACCGCGTCATTCACAGCCTTGCTGCGAAAGGCAGAGCTGACCATGATCGGCTTGCCGCCGAGCCGGTCCTTGACCAGCTCCAGAAACACCGCCAGCCGTTGCAGGTTTGCCCGAGCAGCGGGATCTGGGGTGTTGTCCAGAGTCCGGTGATCTGTGACGGTGAGTTCAGCAAGGGTGAAATTAGGCGTCACCGGTTGCCGGGATCAGCCCTGACAACGCCGCCCAAACCGAGCGCAGCAGCGATGCCCTGCACCAGCAGTTGATATTGCGGCGGCACAAGTGGAATGCCCACAGCAAACAGCACTCCAAGCCCTGCCAACGTAGATGCTTCGCCAAAACGATTTCTGAGCCAGCCCATGATTATTTTCCTTTTGAGGGAACATCGCCGCCAACTGGATTTGCAGCCCCAACCGGCGCAGCGGTGAACGCGGTGGTGCCTGGTGCCACTCTACCGTTATTCCACGGTGATTCATTGATCGGGCCATAGCAATTGGCGAGCTGCACGCCGTTGACCTTCTTGGCCTGCTTGTCGCACAAGAAGGACCATTGATTGCTCATGCCGCCGCCCGCCTCGGTCGTCGTGGTGAACGATCGCGGGGTCATGCTGACCACCGCCCAAGACGGCGCTTGCGGGTACTCGGTCACGGTCGAGAACAGCGACCAGACCTTACCCGCGGGCGCCTTGCAAGATCCTTTCATCAGGCTGGAGTTGGCGATCGCCTTGCCGGTCAGGACTGGGCAGACCGCCATGCCCTCTTGGAACTCGGTTCCGGCCACGCGGATCGACTTGCCGGTGGGGACGCTGGCCGAGGCCGCGCACAAGGCAAACTCACCGTTGCAGATCATCAGATCCGCAGCCGACACGGTGACAGGAAACAGCGCCAGCAGGAGCATCTTTTTCATGGTTTTCCTTTAATGCACTTTAAGGACGATTCCAAGCAGCAGCAAAATTATTGCACCGGCAGAACCCACCAAAACTGTTTCCAGCCTTTTGATCCGCAAGATGGTTTCTTTCCACCGCTCCGCGCAGACCTGTTCGTGGATAGAAAAGGATTTGTCAAGTTCGTTGATGTCGGCCATTTCTCATTCCGTTTTCGGTGCTTCTACCTGTGGAGCCGCCTGCCCCTGAATCTTGGCAATCAATGCCTGCACTTGGACAAAAGGCATCTGCCCGAGTGCGCTAAGGATTCCGTTCACTTCCGCAAGCTCAAGTTCCAGCTTAATCATGCTGCCTCCAGTTGGGCAACCTTCGCCGCGAGAATTTCAATCGTCGCCAACGCCTTCTGCAACGCCATCACCGTCACCGCAAGCACCGACCTGTCGTAGTATCCCCACGGCTTTTTCGTCGTTGTCTCGGTTCCATCTTCGTTCTTGGTGACAATGGATTCTGGTATAGGCGCTGCCTCTGGACCAATAGCAGCATTGACGTTTTGTGCGTAGAAACCCAACTGACGATCTGTGCCGAAGGTGTCTTTTTTCTCCTCGTTGTAATACCAATATCCCGGCTCAAGTTTCTTGAGCATTGCATCGGGATCAGTTGGGATGCCGTCTTTAATCTTCCACGTTTCGTCAGATACGGAAGAAATAACGCCAGCGGCAGAGAACGTCGCAGCGCCCGCGCCGTATGCAGTCATCGTCACGATTCCGGCATTGCTGATGGTCTGCCGAGAGATTCCGTTAGTAAATAACTGGATCGCCGTGTTTGTGTAACTTCCAACTACCGTTGCGTAAGCTAATCCCCCAGTAATAAGCCCACCACCAGCAGAGGTTTCTATTCCTATCTGCGCCCCACCTCCCGTGTTACTGAACTGCATGTTTGCCTGTCCAGTAGTAGCACCTGAACCGACGAAGAACGTCCCGCCAGCGGTGTTGGTAAGTTGTCCGCTAAACGCCCCCGTCGTTGCCGAGAGAGCAGCAAGCGTACTTGCTCCTGTTACGCCGAGCGTCGTGCTGACTGTCAACGCTCCGGTTACGCCTAACAGCGCAGAGCCAAAGTCCAGCAGTTTCGTCCCGCTGATCGCAAACCCATCGTTATTCGCGCCGATCCGGTACAGCCCCGTTCCGGTGTCGGTGGATAGGTAGATCGAAGGTGCAGCAACCGTCCCGGCTGCGAAGTTCGACGCCACAGCCGCGCTGATGCCTTGAGCAAACGGAATCTTCGCGGTCGTTGTGGTCTGACCGTCCTTTGTGATCGCGGTCGATAGGCCGGTCCCCAGGTCAGCAGTCAGCGCATTGAACGCAGTCGAGGAGATGACCGTTCCGGTGACTACCGGCTGGCCCGATGTGTTTATTACGAATGTGCCGCTGCCGTTGTAGCTCATTGTTGAGTTCCTAATTTGTTGACAATTTGACCAGAAACACCACCCGTTAAGGCTGCGCGTTGTGCCGCATTAGCGTTTAACGCTTTAATCAATTGGTCCACATTTTGCAAATTACCTTTTGCCTCTGAGCCTTTACTCATTAACATTTTGGCAAGTTCGTTTCTGGTTGTTTCTGGTATTGCAACGCGGTTCCATGATTTGCCTACAGATTTTGCCGCCTCAACCATATTCCCGGTAAGCCCACTTTTTGCAGCTTGCGCGGCATCTAGAAACGCTTGATTATCAAGATCCCCGGCAGCATACAACCGTCCCGCAGTTTGCGATCCTCGGCCAGTAGCTTCAAGGGCTTTCAATTGCCCTTCTTTTGCTACTTCTGCGGAAAATTTACGGTAATCATTGCCAAATATTTCGCGCAATTTATCGCTGGTTGCGGGTTCTTTCCACATCTTTAGCAATGACGTTTGTCCGGCCTCGGTGCCGACCTTATCGCGCAGAGATTGCAGCGCACCGACACGAAATGCTTCAAGTTCGCTTGCGCTCATCCCTTTGGTCAATTCTGCAACCTTTAACGAATCCACCTTCATGGAGGTTCGTCCTGTTTCAATTGCAGTCTTTAATTCCGCAGGACCAGCAAACGCATCCCGAGCTAATTTGTATATGGAATTTCCTGTTTGATCTTTTGGCGAAAGATCATCCATTTTCTGCGTAAGAGAAGTCCTTAAATTGTCATAAGCGCGACTTTGGGGGGACGCTTTGAAGTTAGGCTTTTCGCTTTCGGCAAGTTGCCACAATGTTTTTTTCATTGTGTCAATTGCATCAAAAGGAACGTCATCGCCCACTTTTAACGCCGACAAATCAATAGGCACCTTTCCCTCGGTTCGTGCCAGCTTTTCAGCCGCTTTATGAGCTTCTGGCGCTCTTTGCAGAAGGTTATACAGATCTTTATCAACCCGAACAGAAACGCCTTCCAAAGCGTCGTATAAAGGCGCAGCGGTTGCTTTTTGTGTTGATTCCAAAGCGTCTAAGGTTGCGGCGTAGCCTTTTCCTTGCGTGCCAAGTGCTTCATCGGCAGCGGTCATAATCCGACCGGCTCGGCCAGATTGTCGGCCTCTAATCAATTGCTCTACAGCGTCTTTCGTTTTGCCGGGAAGGGTCGCCAAAACATCCAGTAATTGTTTTGGAGCCTGTCCAGAAACATCCGCAATAGTGGCTTCCGGCCCAAATCGTTCAATGCGAGCCGCAGCTCGTCCTGCTGGTGTACTGAGTGCGCCTGGTTGCGTGAATACAGATCCTTCCGGTGCGCCACGCATCAATGCTTCAGCAAGTTTGGCGGTTGCGGCATTTTGGGCTATTTGTGGTGAATATCTTTGAGCAACATTGCTAACAACAGCACCGCCAGCACCTAATGCCCCTTGTCCCGCACCACCTAAAGCAGCGCCACCAGCGCCGCCTTTTGCTATATCAGCAACAACGCCCCCTAAATCTTTTGCTGTTGATTCGCCTGCTCCGCTTATTGCGCCCTGAATCCCGCCCACTCTGGCCGCTTGTAAAACTTTGGGCAACATACCAACCGCAACAGGAGCCGCAGACGCAGCGCCCCCGCCTAGCATCATGGTCGGTGCCGCAGTCATGGCGCTGGTGGTTGCTGCGGTTACAGGGTAATCCTTGCGAAATTGTTCGGTTGCTCCACGAACGTAATCGCGTACATCTTTGTACTTGCCAAACGGCGAAGCAACAGCGCCGGCCAACTCATCCAAAAACCCAAAGGTCGGACCCTGCAAGGCATTTATTGCGCCTTGTACGCTTGATCCGATCGGCACGCCACCGATAGAAATGTCAGCACGCCGACCGGCTTGCATGGATGGCGATTCTTGATCTTTACCAGTAACCAACACAAAACCTTCCGGCAATTTCGGTTGATTTTGCTGCCCTGTTACCAATTCAAATCCTTCCGGTAAAGGCATCTTTATCTCCCTGCCGGTTGCCAAGTATTCCCACCATCGGTAGATATTCTTTCTTCTCCTGTTGTGGGATTTCTTATTCGCGTTATTTCTTGTTGTTTTGGCATTTCAATTTTTGGTTGTTTATAAACTTTAGAAAGATTTGTATTTTGTCTTTCAATAATTCCGCTCATTTGGTCAACTTGTCTTATCAATGCTTCTGTTGAAATTGGAACAGTAGTAATTGAAAGAGGGTTTCCAATGATTTGCTCAAGAATTTGTTTGTCTGGCCCGTTAAGCACGCCAAGTGCATAAATTTCTTTTGCTTGCAATAATGCATTTTGATATTTTTGACCAACTCTTGCCCTTGCGTCTGGGCTTAAAGCGGTTACATTCGTAAATCCTTTAAGCTCATTTCTGTAATCATTTAGAGCATCGCTCATATTAAGTAGCGCGTCTGCCTTCTTAGAATATGCCTCTGGAGCTTGACGTTGCGGTCCTGCAATTGGCGCACCACCGGCTGCGGTAACAGGAACCGCAGTAGCCGTTCTTGGTTGAACGGATTGGAACCCATACACGTTGTCGTCATCATGTCCGACGCCGATGAATCACGGTGACGTTCATTTTGAAGACGAGGATTATG
>CAIMTR010000439.1 GCA_903844415.1 uncultured Gammaproteobacteria bacterium | reverse complement strand
GCTAAAAAATTAGGAGCAGATAAAACCTACCTAATGGATAGAAATAATGTTGAAAAAACTAAAACAGATTTACTTAAAGCCTCCCCAAGTGGTTATGACATAGTTGTTGAAGCAACTGGCTCTATGCAGGTTGCAGAGATTTGTGTGCCACTTACTCGAAGTGGTGGAACTTTTATGGTTTATGGAGTTGCTGAGCCAGATGAAACCTTTAAAATAAATGCTTTTGATGTGTTCCATCGTGAGATAAGAATTCAAGGATCATTTGCAGAAATTGATACCTTCCCTGCCACCTTGGCAGCTCTTGAATCTGGGCGATTAAAGACAGATGGTTTGATAACTCACCGCTTTTCAATAGATGAATACGGTAAAGCGCTTGAGGCACTTAGAAGTGATAAGAGTGCTCATAAGATAGTTCTTAAGTTTTAGGCTTAAACGGGCGAATTCGGACAAAAAGCGTTACCAAAAGTTTATAAAGCAGCCTTGTTCAAACCAAAACAGATACATACGCTTCAGCCTGCGGATAAAAAAGCCGGGCGGGGGTTTATAAATGTTCCAAGAAGAGCGTCGTACATGGCTTACCTCACATGCCCGTTCAAATGGTCGAGTAGATGTAAATGAAAGCGCCGAAGCTCTTGGTGTGACAGTTGAAACTATTCGTCGTGACCTCAATGATCTAGAGAATAAGAATTTACTTCGACGAGTACATGGTGGGGCAATCCCAATTGAGGGATATGTTTATGAATCAAGTCTTGCTACACGTAAGAATCAGTTTATTGAAGAAAAGCTTCGGATCACTAAGAAAGCGCTTGAATTTATAGGTGAAGCAGAAACTATATTTTTAGATGAAGGTTACACACACCAAATTTTTGCCGAGATATGGAATCCACAACATCAGGTAACAGTCGTGACAAACGCAATTCACACCGCAGCAATTTTATGTGCAAAGAAAAATGTTGAAGTAATTTTTTTAGGCGGCAAAGTTCGCTCGGTAACTGCAGCAACTGCTGATCATTGGGCGTTGCGCCAGCTTTCTGAGCTTGTACTAGATCTTGCACTTATTGGCGCGAATGGGCTTTCCCTCGAGCACGGGTGTACCGCTCCAAATGCAAATTGCTCAGCAACTAAAACGGCTGCAATTAAAGCAGCTCATAAATCAATTTTATTAACAACGAGTAACCGTTTTGGTTTTGATTCATTTATAAAGTTTTGCGACCTTACAGTCTTCTCAGATGTTATTACAGACAGCGAAATGACTGATGAAACCTTTAATAAATTCAGTACAGCTGGAATGAGGATAACTCGTGCATGAGCGCACAAAAATAGGTTTGTTCAAGTCAAAAAACTTGGACAAAGGGTAATTTACAACCGGTGTAATTTACTTATTAAATAGTTACTAACGAAAGGCAATATGAAAAATCGTAATCGGTTAGTTACGGTTTCCACTGTTGTAATTGCTTCATTAGCATTTACTGCTCTAACAGTGCCAGCAAAGGCAGCATCTGAAATCAATGTCTTGATGGTAGGAAACCCACAAATGAAGGATCTACAGACTCTAACTGCAGAAAACTTCACAAAAGACTCAGGAATCAAAGTTAACTTTACAATTCTTCCAGAAAATGAATTACGTGACAAAGTTACGTTAGACGTTTCAACTGGCGCTGGTCAGTACGATGTAGTAACAATTGGAATGTATGAAGTTGCCAACTGGGCTGGCACTGGAAAAATCAAGTCACTTGATTCTCTAGTTGCTGCTGATCCAGCTTGGAACAAGGCTGACATATTCCCATCAATGATCAGCGGATTGTCAGGAACTGACAAGAAGCTATATGCAGCACCATTTTATGGTGAATCATCAATGCTTATGTACCGTAAAGATCTTGCCAAAAAAGCTGGAGTTACAATTCCAGAGCGTCCTACATGGGCACAGGTTGCAGCAGCTGCCGCGAAAATGAACGATAAGAAAAACGGTATTGCAGGCATCTGTCTTCGCGGTCTACCTGGTTGGGGCGAGCAATTCGCACCACTAACTACTGTTGTTAACACTTACGGTGGTACTTGGTTTACTAAAGACTGGCAAGCACAAGTAAACAGCAAGCCATTCGTGGATGCAGTTTCATTCTATGTTGATCTAGTTAAGAAGTATGGTCAACCGGCTCCTACTCAAGCAGGATTTACAGAGTGTGTTAACGGAATGGCACAGGGCAAAATTGCTATGTGGTATGACGCTACTTCTGCAACAGCCTCAATTGAAAAGGTTGGCTTCTCCAAGCACGTTGGACAGTTTGGTTATGCATATGCACCAGTTGTAAAAACTAAGCAATCAGGATGGCTATGGGCTTGGGCATTTGCAATTGCAGGCGCATCTAAGAAGGAGAGCGATGCATGGAAATTCATGTCATGGGCAACTAGCTCAAAGTATGAAAACCTTGTAGGCGCAAAACTAGGTTGGGCCGCAGCTCCAGATGGTAAGCGTGCATCAATCTATGCAAATGCTGAATACAAGAAAACTGCAGCAGCATATTCCGATATCGTTTTGGGATCACTAAAGGCAGCAGATCCGTTGAACCCAGGCGTACAGCCTCGTCCAACATCAGGAATCCAGTTTGTTGCGGTTCCTGAATTTGCCGACCTTGGTACCGCTGTTTCACAGGAAGTTGCGAAGGCAATGACCGGTAAGCAGACTGTAAAACAAGCACTAGACAAAGGTCAAAAACTTGCTGAGAAGGTTGCAGCAAAATACAAGAAGTAATAGTTAGAAATAACTAATACAAGTAGGTAGCTCGGGTGAGTGTAAAAGTTTTTTACACTCACCACGGGCGCAAAGAGACTAGGTTTAGCGTTTAGTTTAGTATTTTTGAAGGAGGTAACTATGACGACTGCAACTGATAAAAAAATAGCAAATAAGCGCAGACGTTTACCTCTTTATCCAGCATTAATTTTTACAATTATTTTGACTCAAATACCATTTTTAGTGACTCTTGGAATTTCATTATTTCATTGGAACATTATGTATCCAGATGATACAAGATTTGCATGGTTTGAAAACTTTCAAACTGTAGCTGCAGATGAAGCCATGCGAGCGGCAATAAAAAACTCAGTTATGTTAACAACCGGCGTTGTTTTTTTCTCGACAGCATTTGGACTTTTACTAGCGCTTTTATTAGATAGAAAATTTCGTGGTCGGGCTCTTCTTAGAATTCTTGTTATTACGCCATTTTTAATTACGCCCGTTGCGGCAGCCCTTATATGGAAGCACATTATTTTTAACCCGATGTATGGAATTGTTAATGGATTTGCAACTCAGATTTACCAAAAGTTTGGTGGCGATAGTGTTGTTGTAATTGACTTTATCTCCCAAAGACCCCTTGTTGCGATCGCAGTGCCAATGATTTGGCAGTGGACTCCGTTTATGATGCTAATTATCCTTGCAGGACTACAAAGTCAGACTCCTGATATTTTAGAAGCAGCGGCTGTAGATGGCGCAAGCTCACGTCAAATTTTTCGTAGCATGACATTGCCGCATCTTCGCCAATATATTCAGTTATCAATAGTTTTGGGCACCATCTACATAATACAAAGTATGGATTTTGTTTTTACAATCACGCAAGGTGGACCCGGATCAGATTCAACAATTATTCCTTATCAGATTTATTTAACTCTATTTAGAAAATATGAATTTGGAGAAGCGGCTGCAGCGGGCGTGATTGTAATTATTCTTACAATTATTCTCTCTTCCTTCGCATTTCGCTTAATTCGTAATCTCTTGGAGACTGAGAAATGAGTACTTTAAAAGTAAATAAGCCACGTCAAAAAGCTAGCCTGGCTAGCCGAGTATCTCTCTCAACACTTGCTTGGTTTTTGGGCTTACTTTTCTTTTTTCCAGTTTTTTGGACACTATTAATTTCATTCCGTAATGAGGTAGATGCAGGAACATTCCCACCTAAGTGGATAGCACCATTTACTCTTGAAAATTATGAAAAAGTTCCACAATATAATATGCTGAAATATTATCAAGCATTAAATTACTTCCAAGCTACACCATTAATAGGAGATCCATTTTATACAGAAGAAGCGTTTAATAATTTTATGGTACAGAT
>CAIMTR010000438.1 GCA_903844415.1 uncultured Gammaproteobacteria bacterium | reverse complement strand
GTATATGACCGGTTTGATAGGGCTAAACATGTAATAACGCAACTGCCAGATTACAGTGAAGAACCATTACGTATTGGCGTTGACTTTAATATTGGCAACATGTCAGCCATTATTGGTATCCGTAGCGGTAAAGGTTTAGTAATCATTGATGAGATAAGCGGTGCGCATGATACGGATGCACTTGGCGCTGAGATTCGTAGACGTTACCCAGGCCATAGGCTTTATGGATACCCAGATGCTAGTGGCGGTAATCGCAGCACTAATGCAACGCAAACCGATATTCAGATACTGGAGCAATATAACATCAGCAACCAATCGCCAAAAGCGAACCCACCTGTGCGGGATCGAGTGGCGGCAGTGCAAGCATTACTTGAAAATGGCAAAGGTGAACACCGGTTGCATATCAGCAGCACCTGCAAACGCATGATTGAATGCTTAGAGCTACAGTGCTACAACACCAGCGGCACACCAGACAAAGAGGCAGGCCATGACCACATGACTGACGCGCTGGGCTATCTTGTATGGCGTGAATTTAATCCGCTCCATGCGAATGCAGGCCGTGGCACCGGCATTAGAATATATTAGATTTATAGGTCATCGCTTATGGCTAAAGGAGGCAAAGGCCGTAAGGGTGGCGGTGGAGGCGGAGGCAAAACACGTAAATACAGCCGCGACAATAATGGTAGATTTGCATCTACTGGCACTGGCGCAACTGCTAGAGGCGGCAGGCTGCTGACAGCTAAAGGCAATAAACGTACAGCCCGCGCATTAGCAGGCAAAACTAAAACAATTGAAGCAACAGGCCAAAAAGGTGTATTAGCAAAACCAAAAGGGTTAAAGCCTAGGAGCATTAAACCGAAAGCAGCCGCAGCCGCAGCTAAGCCAGCGGCACTTAAGCCAATATCACCCAAGCCAACAAATAAATTACGCACTCGCTTAAATCCTGCGGCAAAAAGCCCAATTCTTCCAAGAACTCGTTTGCCCGGCACAATTAGCAAAAACAAGCAATTGCGCACTGCCGCCAACAGGGAATCAGCGTTTCAGCGGAGGTTTGGCAGGGCTTACAATCTCGGCAGCAATAGAGGCGCCGGCCTCAGTGTTAAAAAAGCAAAATCTGAACGCACCAGAGGAAAAGCTTTAGATCTCTACACAGGCCGAAAACGTTTAGATGGCACTGAAGCCACTGTTGGTAGATTTCCTAGATCTAGAACTTCTACTGGATTCCAGTCACCTAGCTCAAATATTAAATTAGCAAGGCGTTTCGCCCCTGGTGCACCTAAGCCAGCTAATGCGACAGCAAAGCCTCCTGCGCCAAAACCAACAATAGCTCGGGCTAAGCCAGGGGCGTTTAGGCCAGGGCAATTAATGAACGCAAATGCGTTCCCTACAAATGCAATTGCTAAAAAGCCAAAGATTAAACATGGCTATAAGGATGTAACGGCTGATATGACACAAACTCAACGGAGACAAACTATTAAAAATAATATTCAACTTTCTTTAGATACAGCAAAGAAACAAACGCCCTGGTTGCCTGCAACAATTAAAGGTAATAGCCGTTCTGGAACCGTAGCTTTTGTCGCTTTAAACACCCAAACAGGCGGGAGAAGATTGCAGGTAAATTCTTCTCACCCACGTTGGGCAACGCCAATAAAATCAAGCATTGAGGGCCGCAGAACAGGCGAGTTCGCTTCTGCAAAGCCTGCTCACGTTATCAATCATGAAATCGGCCATGCAAAACATCGAACGATGGGCCGGCAGCAACAGTTCCAACTTGGTGATACACGAATTGCAAGAAGGGTTAGCAAATATGCAGCCACAAACGCTAACGAATTTGTCGCTGAAGTAAGAGGGGCCAGGAAAGTTGGTTCTAGGTTTGATGCTCAAATCATGGGCAAATATCGAGAATATTCAGGGTTATCAGCAAAACCGGCCCCTAAATTTAGACCCACCGCAAAAGCAAAAGCAAAAGCAGCTAAACGCTAGACATTTGCGCCATATAAGGCATAATACTAAGGAAACAAAAATCCAATTATGCAAATCAAACCAATTGTCACAGCCGTTGGGCGTTTATTGCAGCCTAAAAGCGGCGAGCGCCATATTTGCCACATAATTCAAGTTGCCCTTAATGGAGCGGTAACAACAATACTTAAAGAAGAATATTTTTAAAGAATTTACCGCTAAGCTGAGCACGTCCACATTGAAATCATATGGAAACGTTTCTTGAAGAACTTGATGCTTTGATTGCAGAGCAAGACCTGACAGTCATTGAAGTCATTGGTGCATTGCAATATGTGCAGCAGCGGCTTGTGATTGATGCCTATGTTGATGGTGATGACGAAGAGGAGGAAACCGATGCAGAAGCCTAAAATCACTGCTGTAGGCCGCTTGCTAAAGCCTAAAGGCGATGAACCACATATCCATCATGTAATTGCCATTAACGCTGATGGCGAGGTAAGGACGCTTATCAAGGCTAAACTATAAGCAAATAGGCTGGTCGTATGTACACAGGTTTTAATTTCTACGACCGGCCT
>CAIMTR010000437.1 GCA_903844415.1 uncultured Gammaproteobacteria bacterium | reverse complement strand
TTCACAATGTCATAGCCACCAATACTGATAGTACCCATGCTGGCAGTAACTATGCCGCAGATAATATTGATCAATGTAGTTTTACCGGCGCCATTGGGGCCTAGCAGCGCGATAATTTCACCCTGCTGAATTTCAAGATTTATATTGGAAAGTGCTTTAAACCCGGTGGCGTAGGTTTTGCTCAAATTTTGAATAGAAATAATGCTGGTCATATAGCTTCAACTGAAATGTGATGAGACTTGACTATAAGTAACCGAAATAAAAAAAGGCAGACCTAGGTCTACCTTTTTTGTATTTACCTGCTTTGTATTTACCTGCTTTGGCTTTAAGCCATGGAAGCTTTCATGCTTGGACTAGTTTTAGTATCCGTCACTGCGGCATCTGCAGTTTTGTCGGTACCCATTTTCAGGAAGCAGAGTACACCTGCTGCCAGTAACGAACCAATGGCCATAACCATACCAACATTAGCTAGCGTCGTTCCGCTTTGCAATAAATAACCTGCAATCATTGGCGACAATACTGCTCCACCCCTGCCCACACCAATTACAAAACCTGTACCTGTCGCTCGCACATGGGTTGGGAAAGCATAAGCCACAATGGAATACAGACCTGAAACTCCAGCATTACCGAAGAAACCAGCAAAGGCTGCCCAATAGCTCAAGGAGGTTATATTGGGCTCAGAGCGTCCGAACAATGTGACTCCCACTGCCGCTAATAACAGAATAGCTATGGAAAGTGGTTTTAAACCAAAACGGGTCGTTAACAAGCCAAACGCTGCGCCACCTAATGCGCCACCAACGTTGGCCCATGTCAGCACACCGGAAGCTGCACTCGCATTCATGCCCATTTGCACAACTAGAGTCGGGGTCCATTTCAGGATGTAATAGAAAGTAATGATGTGAAAGAAATAAGCGCATGTCACCAGAATGGTAATCATGGCCAGCGAAGGAGAAAAAATATCCAACACTGATTTTTTGCGTAGATCTGCTGGGATTGCCGGCAAAGCGTTGACTGCTGCATGACCAAGCTTGGTCAACGCAGCATTTATTTTTTCTAAAGCTCCAGCGGGTTGTTTACGCGCTAGCCAGTGAATTGACTCCGGCACCAGGAAATATACAACCGGAATCAGGGCAGCAGACATAACAGCGCCAGAAATAAACATAGTGCGCCAATTGCTACCGGTAGCATCCAGCAAGGCCTTGCCAATTTCTCCGCAGAAAATACCACCAATAGGATAACCAATCACCATCATCGAGATACACATGGCACGGCGCCGGTTGTTGGAAAACTCAGCAACTACTGCATTGGTAGTGGACAACATGCCACCAATACCAAGACCAGTAAACACGCGCCAGAGACTGAGGGTAGTTGGGCTGGTTGCAGTGGTTGCCATGTACATGCCAAACGCCATCACCATCAAACAACCAAGAGTCATGCTGCGTCGACCATATTTGTCCGCCACGCCACCAAGCAGGATTGATCCGAATGCCATGCCGATCAGTTCCATGGACAGGATTACACCTAACTGAGCGCGATCTATCCCCCATTCACTCATGATGCCAGGACCCGACACACTGATTGCCAGTACGTCAAACCCATCCAAGGCATTTAATAGTACTGTGATAGCTACAATTACAAATTGCATTGTAGTCATCGCGCCCTTATCGATAATATCGCGTGGATCATTCATGGCTTTGGCTCCCCCTAGGGTCACAATTTAATTAACTATCTTGTTATTTTTTTTTCATTTTTTTGTTGCTGCTTATATAAACACAGCAAGTGGTCGAAGCATAAATCACCGGCTTATATATAACAAGCAATCCGTAGCGGCCATTTTTGCCAGTTTGAGCCATGATATTTGTGCAACAAAAATGGGTGAAATTTCTATAAATCCACTTATTTTTTCGGTATATCAGCCTTCTCAGCTACTGTGGCGCACTATTGGCAACTGCTTTATACTCAATCAAAATTCATATCGGTTTCATATACTCCTTTTGAGTCGGTCTAACCAAAACATCCTTACTGTCAAAACGTCTGAATATCCATGATTAACCGTAGAAATTTACTGCAATTCTCCATGAGTGCTAGTGCTACTTTGGTATTGAGCCAAGGTTTGAATCAAAAACTATTGGCGCAAAACACCAATCTAGCGGTGCAGAGCATCAATTCAACTACTGCTTTAATTACTGGCAGTGGTTGCAATGTTTTAGTAAAAAAAGCTGCCAACAGCGAATTACTGGTAGTGGATGGTGGGTTGCAAGCCAACGCTGCTGCGCTAAGAAGCACTATTGAACGCACACTCGATAGTCGCCGCATATCTACTTTGATCAACACCCACTGGCATCGCGAACAAACCGGTTTGAATGAAGAACTAGGCAATCGTGATACTAAAATTTTTGCGCATGAAAATACTCGCCAATGGTTGGGCACAAGTATCGAACGGCCCTGGGAAGATGTCATTTTCGAACCCCTTCCTGCACAAGCCTTACCCACAGAAATTTTTTATCACTACGGCAACATGCCTCATGGTAATGATGTGGTTGAATACGGTTATATGCGTCAAGCTCACACAGATGGCGATATGTACATTTTTTTGCCGGCCGACAACGTGTTACACACCGGCGGTATTATTTCCAGTGATGCTTGGCCTTTGATGGACTGGTGGACGGGTGGATGGATAGGCGGCTTGGTAGACGGCATAGAAACCCTCCTAAGCATTGCCAACGACAGCACTATTATCGTACCTGCGACTGGCCCCGTAATGACAAGAGCGCAACTGGTGGTCATGCGTGATATGTATGCCCAGATTTTTGCCAGTGTGCGTGAGTTATTCATGCAGGCGAGTAATGTGCCCGAAACCTTGGCAGCCAAACCTGCAGGCACATTTGAGGGGCAATTGGGAGCTTCGGATATGTTTATCGAACTGTCCCACTGGAGTCTGATTCCGCATTACACACCAGATGCCTGAAAATTATCTGTACAGACTTTATTTAACGAACTGCAGCGAATACAGGCTGGTTAAATCCGGTCTCATACAAAGAAAATTTAATGAATATAGCTGTAATAGATTGGTGGGTAAGCATCATGCGTAACAAAACTTTTCTACATTCTGGCCTTGGCAAGCTACAACACCGCAAACAAATATTTCCCAGCGTTATGTTTGCTCTTGCTTCTTTTTCTGGGGCTGCGTTTAATGCTGCTGTTGTACAAGCTCAGCCAAGTGCTGCAACAACCTCCTCACTTTCCTTACAGCAAGCCGAACAATTCTGGCCGCTGTTTGAACAATATTGCACCAAATGCCATAACGCCGACGACTTTTCCGGCGGTGTCGATTTTACCGGCCTCAGCGCGCTTGATGTTGCCAACGATCCAGCATTGTTCGAAAAAGTCCTGAAAAAGTTACGCGGCGGCATGATGCCACCCCCTAATCAGGATATCCGTCCGGACGAAACCACCACCTTTGCTTTCGTAGACTGGCTGGAAACTTATCTGGATTCCGCAGGCCTGCAACAAACCGATCCTGGCCATGTCGCCATTCACCGCCTCAACCGTAAAGAATATGCTAACGCCATTCGTGATTTATTGGGTCTAGAAATTGACCCCACCGACATCCTGCCCGAAGACGACACCAGCGACGGGTTCGATAATATTGCCGAAGCACTGCAAGTCTCGCCTGCGTTTATAAATCAGTATGTTTCTGCAGCACGTATTATTGCGGAACAAGCCGTGGGTGATCCGACCCCCTCCCTCGGCAGCACTGTATATCAAGCACCCGAAATATTACCTGCGCGCGCCACGGGCGGTGGCTCACAACAATTTCATATCGATGGTCTACCGCTTGGAACTCGGGGTGGTATGTTGATAGAACACTGGTTTCCGGCCGACGGAGAATACGCAGTCAGTGCAGGTGATTTCAATTTATCGTTATGGATGTATAACATTGAATTTGAAAATAAGATGCTGGTTACCATCGATGGTGTCAAAGTGTACGAAACCATTTTAGGAGGTGATGCTGACCGTAAGTCTCTTGATTTAGTACAGAGTGGCCCACTTGATGAAATTAATGCTCGCACCAAAGACATTCGTTTCACCACAACAGCCGGCCCTCATAAAGTCGGCATCAGTTTTGTACGGCGTAGTTTTGCTGAATCCGATGACACTTTGCAGCATTTTGTACCCGGCGCGGTACAGGATCGCATCCTCTCCATACCATCACTAGAAGTACGCGGTCCATATACCGTCACTGGCATGAGCACAACACCTACGCGCAACGTGCTTTTTTCGTGCTATCCGGATGCCAGCAGCCAGGAAGCCGACTGTGCCGCGCAAATTATTCAAGAGTTTGCCACCGCCGCGTATCGCCGGCCTGTCACTACTGAAGATATGGCTCCGTTGTTGAGTTTTTATCGAAGTGGTCAAGAACTAGGCGGGTTTGAAGAAGGCATTCGCCGTGCCCTTACCCGTACGCTAGCCAGCCCTAACTTCCTGTACCGTGCCGAACTTGCACCCACCGACCTGAGTCCAGGTACTGT
>CAIMTR010000436.1 GCA_903844415.1 uncultured Gammaproteobacteria bacterium | reverse complement strand
AGCCATAACAATCAGTGGTGATGGGGTTAGTGTAATCCAAATGCTGTAACCAGTTAAAGGCCGGTTATCCGCCTAGTAGTGTCAAAGGTTACTGGCCTAGCTGAACCCTCCGGGATTTCCAGATAGTTCAGCTAGACCCAGTAGAGAAGGGGACATGTCGCTCTAGCAAGCCATCAGCACACAAGGTACGCAGTAGCTGCCGTCCTCGTAGGTGCAACTTACGTTGGTGCTGGTGACTTTTGCGACTGTCTTGCTGCGGATAATGTCATCGTCTTGAGGTTTAGCAGTGCCATCACCAGCGGACATCAGTAAGTCACCACGCTCAACAGTTACGCCTTCGGCAATACGAATGATGAAGTCACCTGTCATTGCGCAGTAGAAGTCATTGATGTAAGTATCGTCATCATCGTCCCAGCACTGAAACACACCAGATACGTTCTTGTCACCTTGGACGGTGCTTACTTTCATGCGGTTAAGTTGCTCGTTTTCCTCATCGCCCCATTCGCACATCTCGTCGATATTGGAGAGCACAGAACCACGCAGGATTTCGGTACGTTCAGCGCCAGTGGGGAGTTGAGACCAGCGGCTTAGGTGAGCACCGTTGTAGGAAACGGTGGTGCCGGAGACGGAAATCGTGCCTTCAGTGGTTTGATCTTGCTTGAACTCAACAATTGTGCCGTCATCTGCGCCCCTATTAAAAGCTGCAACTGGACTTGCATTGCTACGTACATAAAGCAATCCAGTAGAGATTTGATAATAGAAGCCAGTACCAGATACAATGTCAGCTCCTGGGCTAGTTGATGTGCCATAGATTAAAGAACCCGCATTATCAATCCTCATCCGCTCCGTCAGCACCGAAGGCGAAGCATTCGTTGCCGTAGAAAAAACTAAGCGCCCCGGCATTCTATTGGCACCAACGGTGCCGTCTACTTCTGCTTGAAAGCTTGCCGCTGTTACAAAATTCGTCCCTTCATTCCCTAGATAAGAAACAGTTCCAACTAAGTCTCCGCTTTGAACGATTGTATTACCACCTACTGCACCACTTCGTTGAAACGCTAAAACAAGGTTTCCTCCGGCTGTGGAAAAATTGTCACTGGAAATAATCGCTAACCTTCTTGAATCTCCAGTTCCACCTTGGCCTTCAATCTGCAGAGCAGCACTTGCTGCAGCAGTGCCATAAAAGTTACTACGCGCAGTAGACGTACCAATTAAGAGCCTGCCGGATGTATCGATTTGAGCCCGATCTTGATTATTTGTCCTAAAATTAAGTGGATGATTAGTAGCAGTACCGAAATATCCAGCAGAGCCATCAGTTTGCATTGAAAGAGATACGCTGCTATTTGCGGTAAGAAGGATTTGCGGGCTGCTTGATCCTGTAACCAAAATGCCATTACCTGATGTTCCCCCTGCTGCAACTTCTAAAGCTTTGGTAGGCCCAGTAGTGCCAATCCCTACAAGTCCTCCCTCGGTAATAGTAACTTTTGATGCAGCAGTATCACCTTCAGCAGTTGAAATATATAATTTATTTGCGGAAGAGAACCGCCTAGTAAAAACAGTCCATTTAACTGTTTCATTATCAGCAAAAACAATAGCAGCGCCGCCATCACCAGCGCCATCATTTCCACTGAGTCTTACCGTTCCTGAGTCTCCTCCTGTGTTTCTTGCAATGTGCAACTTTGAACCTGCGTTAACATTACTAGTCCCTATGCCTACAAGTCCTCCAGACGTAATATGAACTCTATTGCTACCTGCTGTTACAAATGCAAGCGTATCTGCTGCTGGGCTGTAGATGCCGGTGTTGGCATCACTTAGGAAGCTTATACTTGGCGCCGCCAATGTCCCCAGCGGTATGGCTGCCGTCTCTAATTTATTAGTATTCAAGTTCGTGAAGTTTGTATCAAGTTCAGCATGGGTTAATGGTGAACCTTTGCCTGTGCGAGTAACAATTGTAGTCATGGGTTGATGATGGGGGTGTTAGAGAACAGTGTAGCCAGCGTCGACATAGCCAGCGATAACGTATTGCAAATAAAAGAATCGAATCGGAGCTGATCGAATTGAGCTTAATGCTGGTGCAATAAAAATTTGATAAGCTAGACTTTGGCTTAACATAATTGTAGTAGTTGCAGTCCTGCTAATCATAATAGCAGCAGTAACGCTACGAGCTATCATCATGCTCTTGATGCTGTT
>CAIMTR010000435.1 GCA_903844415.1 uncultured Gammaproteobacteria bacterium | reverse complement strand
TGCCCAAATAAGATTGCTCTTATGATTATCTACGTAACCCTTGTTGCAACTTAACCCCATGTAAAGGTTATCCAGGTTTCCTATGTCATTATTTAAAACTGCTGCTTGGTATGTTTTTATAACTGTGTTGTGTTTGCTAAATACTACTGCATTGCATGCTCAAATAACCGCCGATATAACACTCACTACTGCAAGCAAACCTGATTTAACCGGTATTTGGGCCGGCCCTGGTTTTGCACATACTGGCGGCGAATTTGATAACCCCAGTGCATCGCCCTATACCACCGATAACATGGCGCCCTTTCAGATTGGTGGTGAGGCGCTATTGACCCGCCCCCAAACTGGTAACTTGCGCATCGATGATCCAACGGCAATATGTTTACCTAATGGTTTGACCCGTCAAATTCCATCTCCTTATCCACAGCAGTGGGTACAAACTGACGATCTGTTGGTTATTCTTTACGAATACATGCATTTTTTTAGGACTATCCCTATTGGTGAACCCAATCGTCCCCATGCGCAGCTATCTGAAAACACCTACATGGGAGACTCAATAGCATGGTGGGAAGACTCTACGCTGGTCATCGACACCATCGGTTTGAAAGCCTGGGTACTTGATGCCTTTCACCCAGCTGACGGCAGTTCGCGCTGGCACAGCGACCAGGCTCATGTTGTTGAACGCATCACCGTTACCGATGCTATGAATGCTAATTACGATGTCACGATTGATGATCCCGCCATTTTTACTGCGCCTTGGCATCAACCTTGGCAGATGCAACGCAAACCAAATTGGAAATTATTTGAATTTATCTGTGAAGAGAACAATCGTTGCGAAGGCGGTGTATGCGCTGCCAGTGATGTACAGCAATAAAATTATCTACAAAACTCAATTGTGATGTGGCTGTTAGAAAATTTAACATTATTTTCTAAATCAGGCATAGGCCAAGCTTGCGTACACTGTGTCATATCACTCACACGAAAGACTTACGTCGAACTGAATGTAAGCTGTGGCGACCAACATAACAGTAGAACTCAAATTGTTGATCGTGATTATCATTTTTTTTTACCTGAATCCTGCTGAACACCTCTACAGGTATTAAATTACCATCCTAGTTGTACTTTCCTGTACTAGACTAAAGTTTTTGTCAGTTGGTTCTTCTTATGCGTTCATGGATGATCGCATTCAGTCTTGGTGTGATCGTGTGCAGCTTCATTCCAAAGCTGCCAGCCCAATCTATTTGTTATGCGTTAATGGCAGTAAGTGTGCTGCTGCACCACTGGAGTTATACACGTTTGCCCGCAGCTTTTTCTACCGGCTGTAGCTGGTTGCTTCTATACGCCTCGTTTAGCATGGGTGAACTGTTGACTCCGACACTTGAAAACCAAGACCTGTGGGTGCAAGGCGTAGTGTGGAGTATGCCGCAGCAAACCGACAGAGCGGTTCGATTTGAGTTTATGGTGGAGAAATTGTGTCCATTTGCGACTGCCCAGACTTGTGATTTCGGCAATCTGACTGCCCGCCGCCAAAAAGTTTTGATAAACGTTTATCAAAATATCGCTGTGCAACCAGGGCAACGGTGGCAATTGCAACTACGGTTACGTAGACCACATGGATTCGCCAACCCAGGCGGGTTCGATTACGAAGCCTGGCTTATGCAACAACAAATCCGGGCAACCGGTTATGTGCGTGAACACCCCGATAACCGTTTGTTAGTCAGCAATACAGGTCAACAAAAGTTCAATCGACTGCGCGCATCTTTGGCAAATAAACTGGCTAATATTGCCGCAGGAACTTTAACGTATGAGCCGCTAATCCGCGCCCTTACCATAGGTGATGGAAATGGGATTACGGCTGACCAGTGGGATTTGTTTACTCGCACTGGCACCACCCATTTGATGGTGATATCAGGGTCTCATGTTAGCCTGATTGCGCTCATTGTGTATCAACTAGCCCGGTGGTTATTTACACGGTTACCAAGCCTTTTATTACGCTTTCCTGCTCCACCACTTGCAGCCGTGGTTGCCTTGAGTGGAGCATTTATCTACACGGGCTTAGCTGGATTCTCATTACCTGCGCAGAGAGCTATGTTAATGGTTGCGGTGTACCTAATTGGTATCCTCTGCCGCCGCCAAACTGCGGCCATCAACGCACTATCTCTAGCTTTGGCGTTGATCCTTATGGTGGATCCACTGGCTGCACAAAATGTTGGTTTTTGGTTGTCTTTTTGCGCTGTGGCAATTTTGCTTTTCAGTATTGCTGACTCAAAAAACGATCTACACCCGCCTAGTTTAACTAGCAAACTAGTGGCTAATTTCTGGGAACTTGTACGTACACAATTGCTGATGTTTAGCGGTCTGTTGCCCCTCATGTTGATCTATTTCCATCAGATTAGTCTCTCTGCACCTTTTATCAACATGCTCGCCATACCATTTATTAGTTTGCTGGTGGTGCCATTATGTTTGTTGTCGGTGACAGTCATGTGGATATGGCCCACCGGCAGTTTGTGGCTAATGTGGTGCATTGATTATTTACTTAAGGTTTATCTGCAAATGTTGACATGGGTTAACGAACTAATTGCTGTGGATGTATTGCAACTGCCCACTGTTTCTACATTTGTGATGATTCTTATTTGTATTCTGGTGTTGATTATTCAGTTTACACGCAGTGCGAGGGTACGATTACCGGCTCTAGTCATGTTGCCTGTAATCTTGTTTTGGCCTCGTACAAGAGGAGATGATGCTAGTGTCCGTTTGACTGTTCTTGATGTTGGGCAAGGACTTGCCGTGGTTGTAAGTACTCGTAACCATCATTTGCTGTATGACGCAGGGCCAGCTTTCAGTAGTCGCTTTGATGCAGGTAGCGATGTGGTGGTCCCCTATTTACAGAGTATGAATATCAGCCGACTCGATAACGTTATCATAAGCCATGCGGATTCAGATCATGCAGGAGGCCTAAAGGGCATTGTTGAACGATATCCGACAGCACATTATTTCGGTTCCGACACTAATATTTTCCCTGATACCGTTGCAAGTGAACTGTGTAAGGCAGGTCAACACTGGAAGTGGGATACAGTGAACTTTGAAATACTTCATCCCGATGCATATAACTACAGTGACAACAATCTTTCCTGCGTTCTGAAAATTAAAATAGGTAAGTTTTCCATTTTACTGCCAGGCGATATTGAAAAATTGGTAGAGCGAAGCCTAGTCCAAAAAAATGATCTAAAGACAAGCATCCTAATTGCCCCACATCACGGCAGCAGTACTTCTTCATCCCAATTGTTTATTAACGCACTTCAACCTGATTACGTAGTGTTCTCTAGTGGTTATTTGAATCGTTTCAAACATCCGACTGCTGTAGTGCAAGCTCGTTATCATGATCAAGGCACCCAGGCTATGATCACTGCAAGTAGCGGAGCTATTACTTTTACTGTCCCGGAACACAGTGATATCACAGTCAATGAATATCGGCGCAGTAGACGACGTTTCTGGTCAGTAGAACCTTGATACCGGCAGTGAGGGTTAGGATGGCCTAGCCTGAATATGGTAAAGTGCAGCAACCCTTAACGGAGTGCAGTGTGTGTTTGAAATAGTCCGGTCAGGTGGCTGGTTAATGCTGCCCATCATCTTATGTTCCATCATCGCGATAGCAATTATTATCGAACGTTTCTGGACGCTGAGTCCTGCACGAATTGCACCCCGCAATGCGTTGGCCGAAGTATGGGGCAAGATCAAGCACAACCAACTTGATGTCACCCAATTACGCGAATTGCGCATGTCTTCACCGTTAGGGCAAATTTTGGCAGCAGGTTTGGTTAATGCTAAAGCGGGTCGCACTGTTATGATCGAAAGTATAGAGTTGGCTGCATCCCATGTGGTACACGACATGGAGCGCTATCTGGGGACTCTCGGTACGATTGCATCAATTTCGCCTTTACTGGGCTTACTAGGAACTGTGTTTGGCATGATTCAGGTGTTCCAAGAAACAGTTAATGTCGGTAATGGGAATATAAGTGTGTTGGCGGGAGGTATTGCAGTTGCCCTGATCACGACAGCCGCGGGATTATGTGTTGCCATTCCTGCATTGTTTTTCCACCGTATGTTTCTGCGCAAAGTGGAAGCCCTAGTGGTGGAACTGGAACGCGAGTCCATAAAACTAGTGGATGCCTTGCACAGCAATCGTACCGTAGAAGTTCGTAGCTAATGACGCCAGAAATTGCTTCGTCATGAAATTTAAACGCACTCTAAAAGCTGATGTCATCATAGATCTCACTTCAATGATTGATGTTGTATTTATTCTGCTGCTATTTTTTATGTTGGCTACCTCATTCAATCGCGACACCAACTTAATAATCAACTTGCCGGCTGCCAATGGGCAAAAAGTAAACGACCCAGCCTTTCAAATCGATATTGAGATTGAACGAACCGGAGCTTATACCGTTAATGGTGTAGCTCAGGCAAATACGGATGTCCTATCTCTAATGAATGCCATTGAACAACTATCCGCGGGAGACCAGAGTGTTCCAGTCACTATTTCTGCGGATGCCAACACAACTCATCAAGCTGTAGTAACCGCCCTTGATGCAGTAGCCCGTCTAGGCATCAGCAGCATAAATATTGCCACGATCCAGACCGAGGCTAACTAACTATGGCTGCGCCCATTGGTAAAATTCTTGCTGGATTTGTTATCTATAAACGCCTTTTAACGTACTTGCGACCCCTGTTGTGGGCATTTCTACTCAGTATTTTTGGTTTTATTCTATTTGGTGCTGCCACTGCTTGGTTTTCTGATCTTGTGCGGCAACTCATTGACAGCATACAGCTTGGTAACTCTATTAGTTCGGCGGAAAGATTACGTATTCCATTAACTTTAATGGCAATTGTGTTGGTACGGGCAGCTGGCGGATTTCTCGGCACCTATTTCATGTCTATGCTGGCATTTCAGATAGTGCATCGGATACGTTGCCAAATTATGGAATGTTTTCTGCGTTTGCCGCTGGCATTTCATGATCGCCAAACGTCAGGGCATTTACTTTCAACCGTTACCTTCAATGTTTCTCAAGTAAGTGCTGCAGTCAGTGATGCATTAACTGTCATGTTGCGTGAAGGTATTACAGTAATCGCCATTGTGCTTTATCTGCTGTATCTCAATTGGAAGCTAACCCTTATCTTTATCTCAGTTACGCCATTAATAAGTGCAGTGGTAATTTTTGCTTCTATGCGTTTTCGTAAATACAGCCACCGTATTCAGAATTCGATGGGTGATGTCACCCAAATTCTGAACGAAACACTCAAGGGTCTGAAAGTGATACGTACTTTTGGCGCCGAACAACAATTGGCTAAACATTTTGCTGCAGCCAGTGCTCGTAATACCCAACAAAATATAAAGTTGGCAATCACTGCTGCAATCAGTGCTCCTATTGTTCAATCGCTGGTTGCTGCATCTTTGTCTTTGCTTATTTGGTTTGCTATGGCACCACAGGCACTAGCTGCAATCACGCCTGGTCAATTTGTGGCCTTTATAATTGCTGCTGGAAATCTATTAAAACCAGTACGACAAACATCTAAAGTGAATGTGGACATTCAAAAGGGACTTGCTGCAGCCAGTAGTATTTTTGATTTACTTGATACTCCTGTTGAAGTAGAAAAAGGGTCATACACCTGCCCTCGGGTAACAGGCAAAGTAGAATTCCGTGATATTGAATTTACTTATCATGCTGCTGCTGAAATGGTGATAAACAAGCTCAGTTTTGTTTGTGAGCCGGGTACTAATGTTGCGATAGTTGGTAAATCTGGTAGTGGCAAAACCACTCTAGTTAATCTAATTCCACGTTTTTATGAACTGACAAGTGGGCATATTCTGCTTGATGATGTTCCACATACAGACTATACCCTACGTAATTTGCGTCAACAGATCGCACTCGTTAGCCAGCAGGTTGTGCTCTTTAATGGCACAATTTATGAAAATATTGCTTATGGTGAATTAGCTAACGCCAGCGAAACAGAAATCATACAAGCACTCACCACAGCCAACGCCATGGAATTTATTGAAGAATTACCGCTGGGTTTGCATACCCTTGTGGGCGACGATGGATTACTGCTTTCTGGAGGCCAACGGCAACGTCTAGCAATTGCCCGTGCCTTGCTTAAGGATGCTCCCATTTTAATTTTGGATGAAGCAACTTCTGCACTCGACACTGCCTCAGAACGATATATTCAAACTGCGCTGGACCGTTTGATGGTAGGACGAACCACATTGGTAATCGCACATCGCTTATCGACGATCGAAAAAGCAGATGTAATTCTTGTTATGGACAAAGGTAAAATCGTTGAGGTGGGTGCGCATCAGCAATTACTTGCCAAAGCTGGAGTTTATGCTCGCCTTTACCAAATGCAGTTTGCCGAAGTGGAAACTGTGTGAAACAAATATTCCCTAGGGCTTGGTACAGTAAGTCACGCTGGGTTTGCCTGTTATATCCATTCAGTTTGTTGTACTTCTGTATTACACAAGTCAGGCGATACCGTTACAAAACTTACCAAAATTCAGTCTTCAAAGCGGGTGTTCCTGTAATTGTTATTGGCAATATAACAACTGGCGGCACTGGTAAAACGCCACTCACTATTGCGCTGACAAACTACCTACTAGCACAGGGTAGGGTTCCTGCTATTTTAACTCGTGGCTATCAGGGCAAAGGAGCTGATTATCCCTTACATGTGACACTTACTACTCCTGTAGCAACTAGTGGCGACGAAGCCTTGTTGTTGGCACTCAATACCCGGGTTCCGGTAGTGGTAGATCCGCAACGTGCTCGTGGTGTGAAGTATCTGCAAAAACATTTTCAACCTGATGTCATTCTGTGTGATGACGGCTTGCAGCACTATGCATTAGCGAGGGATATGGAAATTGCAGTAGTGGATGGCATGCGCGGTTTTGGTAATTGTTTGTTACTGCCAGCTGGACCGCTGCGGGAACCGCCTACAAGGTTAACTGAAGTAGATTTTGTGATCGTCAACGGCACTGGTCCTAAAATTGACTTGCCCGCATTAAAACAACCGACCGTAGCTATGACCTTGCGACCAACAATGCTGGTTAATCTTGTGACAGGAGAACAATTACAATTACCTTTTCTCCATATGCCAACTAAAGCGACAATATTTGCTGGTAAGATTCATGCTGTGGCAGGCATTGGCAATCCCGAGCGATTTTTTCAATTTTTGCAGAAACTGGGGCTTACTATCATTACCCATGAATTTTCTGATCATCATCAGTTCATCCACAATGATTTTAATTTTGGTGAAGCGAAGGTCGTTATCATGACAGAAAAAGATGCGGTCAAATGTATGCAGTTTGCTACGAAGGAGTATTGGTACTTAAAAGTTGAAGCACAGTTACCGAGCAGCTTCCTGCAAGCGGTGCACGATCAACTTACTGTAATATCTTCTGATAGATCCACCTCAAGATCAGCAACACTGTAATTCGTATTTATTTAGAACAGGTAACCCGTCATGTTAGACAAGAAATTATTAAGTATTCTGGCTTGTCCTCTGTGCAAGAGTAATCTGTACTATGACCAACATGCAGCCGAGCTGATTTGTTATGCTGACAGTCTGGCATTTCCGATTAGGGATGGCATTCCCGTCATGCTGGATAATGAAGCCAGAGAAATTACCACTGAAGAAAAGGCCAAACGGCGAGCGCCATGAAAATCCCTGCCGACCATCCGGAATTTATTGTTGTCATCCCGGCTCGACTTAACTCTACACGCCTGCCAGGTAAACCCTTGCTGGATATCGGTGGCAAACCCATGGTGTTGTGGGTAGTGCAAAGAGCATTGGCCAGTCAGGCTACCGCAGTATATGTTGCTACCGATGATGAAAGCATACGCAGTGTTTGTGACGCAGCTGGTATCAAAGTTTGCATGACTAATCCCGCTCATCCTTCTGGCACAGACCGCATTGCTGAAGTAGCAAGGCAGCTACAATTGCCTGCCGACACCATAGTAGTAAACGTGCAAGGAGATGAGCCACTGATCCCGCCTGCTGTAATTAATCAGGTTGCTCTTAATTTGGCGCAGCGGGCCTACGCGGGTATTTGTACTTTGTATGCTCCAATTAAAGATGATGCAGAATTTTACAACCCTAATGCAGTGAAGCTGGTGACAGATACCAACGGTAAGGTCCTGTATTTTTCCAGAGCACCAATTCCTTACCCTCGAGATGGCTTAACTGTCAGTACCCTGCACCAGGCCAAACGTCATATTGGGCTCTATGCTTACAGGGTTGGAGTCTTGCAACAATTTGTGCAGTGGGCTCCTGCAGAGTTAGAACAAGTAGAGAAACTGGAACAATTACGCGCTATGGCTCATGGCATATCGATTCATGCACAAGAGTGTTGTATGCCCATTCCAGCCGGCGTTGACACTCCAGAAGATCTCGCCGATGTACGTAACTACTTACAAAATTCTTATCAATCATGAGTCATCTTACTAAATCCAAGATAAAAATCTTGATGGTATGTCTGGGTAATATCTGTCGATCGCCTACCGCCGAAGTTGTGTTACGGACGCAAATAAAAACAGCCGGCTTGGCTGACAGCATTAATGTGGATTCGGCAGGCACAAGTTTTTGGCATCAAGGTCAGGCTCCGGATTCACGTTCGATTTTTGCTGGCACTACCAGACTTTATGATTTGACTCCCTTGCGCGCCCGCCAAGTTGTGATGGCAGATTTTTCTGAATTTGATCATATCCTGGCTATGGACACCCAAAACTTCAACGATCTGCAAGCGTTGTGCCCGTTGGAATATCAGCACAAACTCCAACTTTTGCTCGACTATGGCAACACAGGTTGGAGTGAAGTGCCCGATCCTTACAATGGTGGCAAGGATGGATTTGAACTGGTTCTCGATTTGATAGAAAGTGCCTGTTCAGATTTACTAACCAGTCTAATCAATGTCCATAAACTGCAGCGTCTCTAATTCGTACAGCAAGTATTGTATTCATGCACATTAAAGAAAATTTCGATCTCAAAAATTTCAATACCTTCCATGTGTCTGCACACGCTCGTTTTTTCTCTGAAATTTTTTCTTTAGAGCAATTACAAGAAGTGCAGGCATGGGCAAGAACCCAAAACTTACCTGTGTTGCTAATAGGTCAGGGCAGCAACATTTTGCTTAAACAAGATTTTCCTGGGCTAGTGATGGAGCTAAGCATCAAGGGCATTGAGGTAATCGCCACGACTTCTGAGCATATAGACATTCGTGTTATGTGTGGCGAAATCTGGCATGAGGTAGTCTGTTGGAGCCTAGATCGGAATTATTACGGTTTGGAAAATCTTTCGCTCATACCCGGAACAGTAGGCGCTGCTCCCATCCAGAACATAGGAGCCTACGGTGTCGAAATAAAAGATACGCTGCTCGAACTAAGTGCTCTCGAAATATCTACTGGACAATTAGTGACCTTCTCTAATTCCCAATGCAAGTTCAGTTACCGTAATTCTATCTTCAAGAACGAATGCCGCGATCAATACATAATCTGCAGTGTTAGCTTGAGGTTAAGCGTATCTGCGCAATGCAATATCAATTACCCGGCGTTGCGGGAAGCATTCAAGGATATGCCTGCAAGCAGTATCACTCCAGCACTGGTAAGTGCTCAAGTTTGTAAAATTCGCAGTAGTAAATTACCCGACCACGCTACCTTGGGTAATGCCGGTTCTTTTTTCTGGAATCCACTTGTAGGCCTGCAACAGTTCAACGAGTTAAGACAGCAGTTCCCTGATATTGTCGGTTATCACGATGGTGATCAGGTAAAACTTGCTGCGGCGTGGTTAATTGAGCAAGCTGGCTGGAAAGGTTATCGTGAAGGTGATGTTGGTGTTCACACTAACCACGCATTGGTGCTGGTCAATTATGGTAGTGCCAGCGGAGCCGATCTAGTTGCCCTATCAAAAAAAATCCAGGCTACAGTACTGGTGAAATTTGGGGTTCAGCTGTGGCCAGAAGTACGGATCATCTAAGGTCAACTGGGCCCACGAGCTGCTTATGAATGACAGTAGTCAAGCACAACGTTTTGATCATGAGAATTTTCTAAAACATGCCAGCACTCGCTCCGGGGTTTATCAAATGCTGGATGCCGTTGGTGAAACGCTTTATGTGGGTAAAGCTCTAAATCTAAAAAAACGTCTTACCTCCTACTTTCGCAGTTCCGGTCTTGATAATAAGACTATGGCACTGGTCAACAAGATTCACCACATCGAAACTACCATCACCAACAATGAAACCGAAGCACTGTTGTTGGAACAAAATCTGATCAAAGAAAATCGTCCTCCATATAATATCGTGCTGCGTGATGACAAATCTTATCCTTATATATTTTTGTCATCAAAGGATGCATTTCCACGGCTTGCTCTACATCGAGGAGCAAAAAAATTAAAAGGCGACTATTACGGCCCTTTCCCTAGTGCGAGTTCTATTCGTGAATCTCTGGCAGTACTGCAAAAAGTATTTCAGGTCAGGCAATGTGAAGACTCTTTCTTTCGAAATAGAACCAGACCTTGTTTGCAGTATCAAATAAAACGCTGTTCCGGGCCATGTGTAAACCTTGTTACTCCGGAAGATTATGCGCAAGATGTGCGTAATTCCGTACTTTTTATTGCGGGACACAATGATCAGATTACGTTAGATCTAGGTAAACGGATGGAACAGGTAGCAGCAGATTTGCGCTTTGAAGAGGCTGCTAAAATTCGTGACCAGATCCGGGATTTACGCTTAATTCAGGAGCACCAATATGTGTTCGGAGAGAAGGGTGATGTTGATGTGCTAGCGATAAGCGCTTCAGCAGGTATCGTCTGTGTACATCTGGTGTTTATTCGAAATGGACGGAACCTAGGTTCGCGCAATTATTATCCTAAATTAGTTCTGGAATCTGCCATAGCTGATTGTTTGCATGCTTTCATTGCCTTTTTTTATATGGGTGATCAGGATAACTTTTCTAAGCCCAAAGAAATTATTTGCAGTGTTGAACCAGCAGAAAAAAAACAATTGGAAACTGCTTTGGCTGTTCAGAATCAACACAAAATTTTAATTCGGCACAAAGTAAGAGGGCATCGGCAGAAATGGCTGGAGTTGGCTCAAACTAATGCCCTGCATGGTTTACAGGACAAACTCAACAGCTCACAAAATATGCACACACGCCTAATTGCTTTGCAGTTGGCATTGAGCATGCCGCAACTACCAACACGCCTTGAATGTTTTGATATTAGCCACACATCCGGTGAGGCCACAGTTGCCTCTTGTGTTGTCTTTGATCAAAACGGACCACTCAAAGCAGACTATCGTCGATTTAATATAGAAGGCATCACTGCCGCTGATGATTATGCTGCAATGTCTCAAGCGCTTAAACGCAGATTTACCCGTTTGCAAAAAGGTGAAGGTAAAATTCCTGATCTGCTGATAATTGATGGGGGCAAGGGACAGTTGACCCAAGCCGAGACAGTGCTGAGTGAATTACAAATTCAAGGGGTACTCATTATCGGCGTAGCTAAGGGCATTAGTCGCAAAGCTGGACAAGAAACTCTCATACTAGGAAATTCACACCGAGAACTTACCTTACCTGCAGAATCACCAGCCTTGCATGTTTTACAACATATTCGTGATGAGGCTCACCGTTTTGCAATTACCGCTCATCGGCAACGACGTGGTAAAACTCGCAACCAATCATTGCTAGATACCATTCCCGGTGTTGGCCCCAAAAAACGTAAAGAATTATTGCAATTTTTTGGTGGTCAACATGAAATTCGTAGGGCTCAGGTAGCTGATTTGCAACGTGTACCTGGCATTAGCAAGCAATTAGCAACCACTATTTATGATTTTCTACAAAATACTTGAGCCAGATTTAAATGAACAATAGTAGGGTAGAATTCCATTGTTTTAGACAAAAGCAGTTTACCGATGAATCTGGCTAATTTTTTTACTTGCTTACGAGTTTTGTTGATACCTGTCTTTATGGCGGTATATTTCGCTGATTTTCGTGGGCATTTTTTGTTGTCTTCCGCAATTTTCATTTTTGCCTGTATTACCGACTGGTTGGATGGTCACATGGCAAGACGCTTATCCCAGACTTCACGATTTGGCGCCTTTTTAGACCCTGTAGCTGATAAGCTATTGGTAACAATTACTTTGGTCATGTTGGCCGCCAGTTACACCAGTGCATGGTATATCGTACCAGCGGCCTTGATGGTCGCGCGGGAAGTGTTGGTTTCTGCCTTGCGTGAATGGATGGCTGAACACAAGCAGCGCGATGCAGTTGCCGTTGGTATGCTCGGGAAAATAAAAACCACCATTCAAATGTCGGCATTGGTTGTATTGTTGGCAACCGACACGCAAGGTCCGCCAATTATTTGGATCACTGGCTATGTCATGCTTTCTGTTGCGGCCCTGCTTACTCTGTGGTCTATGGCAATCTATTTACGCAGTGCTTGGCCAGTACTGAAATCTGGTCTTAAATCCGAGCTCAAATAATACGATATTTACTCTTTCTTAAGCTTGACATGTGCTCTTGGCAGATTAGAATGGCGACCTCTTTTAAGCCCTGGTCCTTAGCAATTTTGGGCCACTTCATTACCCTTTTTTTCTGTTTATAAAGGCATTGACTGTAAGGATAAGAGACTAGAAGAGAATAAAACTTTGCTTTTTTTAGCAGGACATAGAAGAAAGAAGTAGAAGTAATAAAAAGCAGCAACAAATTGGCGCATGCGGGAATAGCTCAGTTGGTAGAGCGGTACCTTGCCAAGGTACAGGTCGGGAGTTCGAGCCTCCTTTCCCGCTCCAGTTTGTCAGTATTAATCTGCTGGAAACAAACCTTAACTATACATAAATAACCATTACTGGTTAATACAACTTAATGTTGCTAAGTTTTTGTTTGCAGGCAGGGGGATGTTTATAAGTTTATAGTAAGGCTGGATGGCAGAGTGGCCATGCAGTGGACTGCAACTCCACGTACGCCGGTTCGATTCCGACTCCAGCCTCCATTAAACCCTTGATTTAAACGGGTCAATTTAAAATTTTTTCGTTACGAGAACCTAATAATTTCAGAATAGTTCCAGCTGAGATTTTGCCCGGGTGGTGAAACAGGT
>CAIMTR010000434.1 GCA_903844415.1 uncultured Gammaproteobacteria bacterium | reverse complement strand
TGACCACCTTGTTCGTGCTGCTGTTCTTCGCATCGATGTTCAACTTTGCTGCGCTGGCCATCTTGGCTGGACCCGTTGCCGCAGAAGCTGCTCCGATCGGTATGGTGGCTTCGGTAGCTGGTTTGGTGATTGGTGCCGGCGAAGTGTTTGGTGGTGGTATAGCGCCAGCCATAGCAGGCCGCATTGCGGGCTCTAGCGGCATCCAAAACGTGTTTACCTTTGCCATCGCAAGTTTGGTGCTAGGTTTTGTTATAGCTCTGTTCCTGAAAGAAACTGCCCCAAGTAAAACTGGCGGTTTGTAGGCGCTTGAAACTGATGTCAGGGTCGACTTTACGTTTAAGTCGACCCTGACCCTTTTACTCACAGCTTGTGGCCGGTAAGAGCAGGCTGGCAGTTGCAAAAGAGCTTGGTACAACCGGCATCGTGCACTGTAAAGCATGCAAAGTTGGACTTTGTAGCAGGGCATCCTGTGACACTGCTGTTGCTTTCAATTTCAGATGTGCAAACAGCAAACGTGCAGTAGGGAGCGGTGTAAAGTGCTTAGCTGCTGAAACAGCAGCAGAAAAAACTTTCATGCGCACCGAGCTGCCCACATTGCCACCAATCGTCAATATCTGCCCTTTTGTTGTATCCACTTGTACCACAATGTCGCAGTGGGTGCGGGCACCAACGCCAAGTTGCTGACGGCGCTCTTCGATGGAGCGATACACAGGGCGCATACCGCTGCACAATAAATCACCGGGTTCTATCTCAGCTTCACCAATGTCGAAAGCTGTATACATGGCGGCATTGTCATTGCTGTCGCGTGCTTTGATGGCTTGATCGATGTAACTATGATGGGCAATGGCGCGTTGAAACTGCTCCGGTTGGCCAAGACCACTTTCACACATCACCCACGAAATAAAAGCAGCTGACCACGGATCACGATGCCGGGAGGCAAGGCCATTTTCACCGTTCCACGCCTCATTTTGGCGTTGCAATATCCAGTCACTGTTGGGCGCTGCTGCCCAGTAACCGCCTATCGAATCGGCAATGCGTAAGCCCTCTTCAGGATCTAGCAAAGGAAAACGACGGCGGTTATTCCCATTAGTACCAGCACCGGTTGCTGGCGTTGCAGTGCGCTGTTCGTCCACACCGAAACCAAAGAAGGCCCATTCTTGCACTGCAGTGTTGACTATACGACGGCGCAAGTCTGCGCTTGGTGCGCTGGCGCAGGTCCGTTCAATTATAGTCATGTTGCCGGGCGCACCTTGTACGCGAGTGGCAGGTGAAGATATTGGTAATACTGATTTATCGAGGCGGGCAAAACCACTTTGCTGAGCTCTTTGCTGCGCCACAGCACTGCCGGATATTGTCAGCAACAAGGCCAGGCCAACAGAGCGAAACAAAGGGGTAGGGTAAAAATTCATGCCTTAATTCCTGGTAACTCGTTGACTTATGTTGCCGAGGACGTCAATGCTAGGCGAAAACTTCCGAAAGGCGGAGTTTACACGCCAGAAAATGAGCTTTTATCTGCAACTTGTAAGGCCGCAGAGCCTGCCCAGGTGGTTTTCAAACGGCTGCTAGGGTGCAGGTTTGAAAGCCAGTAAAAGATTGCCGGGTACACCCATCAAACCATAACCCGATTGTACGAACAGCATGCCGTTGGCTGCCACAATACTGGCGTTGTCGATGGCTCCGCCCTTGCCAATGACACCATTAACAGTGGTAAAGGTTTTAGCTGTGTCGAAGCTGAAAATAGGTTCGCCGCGCTGTGCATCGAACACTCGCACATACCCATCGTTGACCCCTTGTACCACTGCACCGTCAACCAGCAAGGTAGCAGCCGACATACCGTAATTGCGGGCGCACGAAGGAATATCTTGTTCGCGACTGCCACTGCAATCGGGCTGGCTGAGGTAGGACCACAGAATGTTGCCGGTGTTGATGTCGAGTGCATGTAAGCCAGGTGCATTGCCGTCGGCGGTGGCGCCGGTGGATTGATTATTGGCTGCAAACAAACGTTGCCCATCAAAAGCCATGCCCCAGTGAATACCACCCATGGCACCGCCAGGGCCAACTTTGGTGTTCCACACCAGAGCGCCAGTATCAGGGTTGAGTGCCCACACTACGCCGTTTTTCTGTCCGGCCACTACCAGATCTGAGCCATCGCTTTTTTGTGCCAGCATGAGGCCAGCACCAAAATCCCAATCTTTGTTGATGCTGTCCGCTGGTGGACAGTTAGGGCCGTCTGGCTGGGCCATACAACCGGTAAGGAAGATGTCGTTTGGTGTTGCCTGAAATTTCCATGCCAGCGTGCCGTCGGCAATATTGATGGCAAGAATCGCATCACTGCTGTCAGTGGCAGGGGCCGAGGTGTTCTCACCTGTGCCTACATAAATAAAACCGCGCTTTTCATCGATGGCAGCAGCAGTCCAAATAGGCGCACCAGACGGGCCCCATTGCTGTGTACCAACACGACTGATGGTAGTGGGTTTGGCATCCTCCATTGTGTGATACACCCACACCCTGCTGCCGGTGGCTACATCCAGTGCAACTACAGCACCGTGTGAGGTACAGCACTGATATTCGGGTGCGGCGCCCATGTTTAATTCGCCCGAAGAAATGGGCACGATCACGCGATCCTGATACAGCACAGGCATAGCAGTTACGTTGGAAACGCTGGTGACTTTCACTGTTGCAGTCCAGATTACCTCTGCTGTGGCTGCATCCATTAGCAACACATGTGCAGCAGCATCGGCGAACAGCAGCACGTTGCGACCATCGGCTAGGGTGTGATAACCCATAGCGGTGCGCAGCGGCACATCATGTTCATATACCCATTTCACGCAAGGAGATGTACCGCCGATATCAAGTGCAAACAATTGGCCGGAATCGACCACGGATATATACATTGTGTTGCCAACAATTACCGGCTGCGAACGCATGTTGGCGGTTTGTGGAAAGGCCAATACCCAGGCCAATTCAAGTTTGCCCATTTGTGCAGTAGTTAGACCCGCTTGTGCAGCCGTAAGGCTGCGATGATTCTGCAAACCAAAACCGAAACTGCCGATGGTGGGGTTGCCAGTATCCACTGCGCTGCGCTGCGCATTACAAGTGTTGGCAGCGATCCAGGAATTATCGATCTCGGCTGTACCTGCCAGATAACTCACCACAGCATCGAGTTGTTCAGGTGTCAGGGTGGCACCTTGCACCATCATCTTGCCGTTGGTCAGTGCATGCGACACTGCGCGTGGACCCATCCGGCGTAAGGTTTCGATGGGTGGTGATTTGGTGAGTTCCGGCATTGCATGACAGGTGGCACACACATTTTCGTAAACTGCCTGACCCTCAGTATTGACGGGCGCTGTGAGAACAGGAGCTTGCGCCGCTACCAAAGCAGTGCCCCAGCAGACTCACACCAAACACTACGAATTTTGCCAGATGGGTTTGCATAAAAAAAATCCTGATCTCGTGTTTAAAATTAAAGACAAAAAACGGGGTCATACAAAATGGGTAAGCGTTCACTCGTGCCGATGCCCGAATCAAAGGGGTAGGTACCCTCTTTTTCTTCAACTACATTAGTCACCCAGTACATGTCGGGATCACGAAGCCTATGTATGTAACTTTGCTCTGAGAACAAGCAATCAAAGCGGCAGGTTTTTACGCTGCCACCTTTGTGCTGATCTGTTAGGCCAATGCAGTTTCAAACAAGGCCAACATTCGCGTCCAAGCATGTTCGGCCTGTTCTTCGTTGTAAACCGCTGAATCAGGTGGGCACCACCCGTGCATGGTACCGGTATAAACTTCGATTTCGGCTGAAAGTTTGTTGGCAGCAAAAGTGGTTTTAAGAGTTTCCTTCGCAACTGGATCAGTTTCATCATCGTTGACAGCAATAGCGATCAGGAAGCTGGCTTTCATGGTAGGGATCAACAAATGCGGGCTGTTTTCTGCATCAGTTGCCAGCCCACCACCGTGGAAGGTGCCGCCAGCACCAACACGTTCTGGAATGGCAGCCGCAGTGCGCATGACCATCGGGCCACCCATGCAATAACCGGTGGTACCAATTTTGCGGGAGGTATCAACAGCAGCTTGCTGATCAAGCCAGGCAACAAATGCCTTGGCATCTGTGACATGAGTGTCGGCATTCAGTGCTTGGGCCATGGGCATCACAATGCCACGGGTGGTTTCGTCTTGAAAGCTGGCACCTTCGGCCACGACTGGTGCTTTGGCGTTGCGATAAAAGGGGTTTACCACCAGCACCGCGTAGCCGGACTCTGCCAGGCGTTTGCCCATGGCGCGAAAAGCAGGTCGCAGGCCGAGAATATCCGGCCAGACAACTACTGCTGCCGTGGCACCGCTGGCTGGGTGCACAAAATAACAATCGGCTTGGCCATCGGGAGTGGTGATGTTGACTTCAGTTTCGGTAACTGCCTGTGCATTGGCCACAGCGGGCAACATCATCGCCAGGCTTACACCGGCAGACAAGGCGCCAAATTGACGGCGGCTAAATTCATTGTTTTTGTTCAAAAAAGCAGTGGAATCCTTCAGGGTATCTAAATCACACATGGTGTCTCCTTTGTAACCCAAAATGGGTTTGGTTGTTGGGGCTTATTGTTAGGGCTTATTTTAGTAGTGAGTTAATGGCGTTTGGATATGGGCTATCCGTTTGTTATTACGGTTGGCTCCAATATTGCTAGCGCAGGTGATTATAGCCACATAGTTTTGCTTTTGTCCTCAAGCGTAAGCATACTGAGAGCTGGATAACACGGCTGCTGACCCGTTAATTACTACTTAAAACTGGAGCATATTGTATGCATAACGTTACTGACAACTTACCTGATAAAAATCGTCGTTCCTTTATGGGTGGAACCCTCACCGCAGCTGCAGGTATCAGCGCGGTAACCTTGCTGGGCACAACCGCCTGTTCCGATGCTCAGCCGCCTGCAGTTTCATCTGTTCCTGCTGCAAGTGGGCCAGTAGCTGCAGCCACGGGTGGCTTATCACTGGCAGCAGGTAGTGCACCGCCCGGCCCGTTGTTATTCCGCGCCGAAATGGATGTGCGTTATTGCGAAATCGAAGGCACTATTCCTGCTGATCTCAATGGCGCGTTTTATCGGGTTGGCCCCGATCCGCAATTCCCTTTGCGTGCTGGCAATATTCCTTTCGATGGCGAAGGTCATGTGAGTATGTTTCGTATCAAGGATGGACGAGTTGATTACCGCACCCGTTTCATTCGTAACGAACGTTGGATGGCGCAGGATAAAGCTGGCAAATTGTTATTCCCGATGTACCGCAACCCCGCACTGGATGATCCTAGTGTGGCTGGCATAAGCCGCAGCACCGGCAATACTCACATTATTAATCACCAAAATATGTTGTTAACGCTCAAAGAAGACAGCCCGCCTTCAGCACTTAATTTGCTGACGCTAGAAACTATAGTGCCAAACTTTACCTTTGACGGTCAGCTCACCAGTAAGACATTTACGGCTCATCCAAAAATTGATTCCAACACCGGCAACATGGTGGCTTTTGGCTACGAAGCCACCGGTTTTGGTAGCGATGATGTAATTGCGTTTGAAATGACACCGCAAGGTAAAAAAGTATGGGAAGCAAAAGTCAAAGTCCCTTATGTAGGCATGTTGCACGACTTTGCTGTAACGAAAAATTACATTGTGCTATTTGTCATTCCCTTGGCCAAAGACGATGAGCAGTTGGCGCGTGGTGGTATTCACTGGTCGTGGGACGGTTCACGTCCAACCCACTTTGGTGCATTTCGCCGCGATGGAGATGGCAGTGACATTCGCTGGTTCAACGGGCCAACTAGAAGTGCGACCCATGTGATGGGAGCGTTTGATGATGCCGGAAAAATTTTTGTCGATGTGGAAATGTCCGAATCCAATCCATTCCCCTTTATGCCCTTCAAGGATGGATCTGCGTGGAACCCTATCACTGGTACTAGCTATATCACCCGCTTGTCGGTTGATCTGAACAACCGCAGTATTTCCGATTATGCGATGGAGCGGCTAAGCCCCTGGACTGGTGCATTGCCACGCCAGGACGATCGTTATAACACCATGCCTTATCGCTACGGTTTTCTTGGCACTCGTGACATCAATGCCAGTGATCCAAGGCAGGCCAATGCCGGCTACGTACGTTTTGACCATGCCACCAGCACCCAGATGTTCTGGAACGCAGGCGCAGGAACTTCGCTGGCCGAATGTTGCTTTGCGCCAAAATCAGCCAGTGCCGCCGAGGGTGAGGGTTATCTAATGGGTGTAGCCACGCGCCAAAACGAAGGGGGTCGAGCTGATCTAGTGATTCTCGATGCCCAACGTTTAGACGAAGGCCCGCTGGCAACCGTAAGACTGCCGCTACGTGCTATCGGTCAGATTCACGGTTGGTGGGTGCCAGAAGCGCAATTGCCAACAGTTTAGTAAAAAAAGTGCCATTGATGTCATAGTTGACTTTCTAATCAGGAAAAATTCCCATGCACAAACATCTACTCATCTTTGGTTTAAGTTTTGTATCGTTGCCGGCATTCGCGCAATACGATGCCGCTTGTCTCGCTCTTATCACTTACGCGCAGGAGGCGGTCAATCTTAGTATCACCTCTGCAACACACGCCAGCGATCGTACATTTCAGGCCAATCCCGCCGCGCCAGTGCAAACGCTACCACCGCATTGCCATGTTGAAGGAGAGCTTGATCGGCGCGTTGGTGTTGACGGCGTGGAGTATGCCATTCGATTTGCTATCAACATGCCGGACAACTGGAACAGACGTTTTCTATTTCAAGGTGGTGGTGGTTTGAACGGAAGAGTAAATGAGCCGTTAGGCGCTCAAGTTGTTGGTGAGTTGTCGGCACTGGCGCGTGGCTTTGCTGTGGTAAGTACTGACAGCGGTCATGA
>CAIMTR010000433.1 GCA_903844415.1 uncultured Gammaproteobacteria bacterium | reverse complement strand
TGCACGCAAATCAGGCATATTGAAGGTGACCGCCGAGGTTGCCACCTGGTCAGCCATTGACCACACCAGCAGTAGTGCCTTGGCGGCGCCCTCATCTAAACCATAAGAGTCTGGACGCAACAAAAAAAGTGTTGCTGCCCCCCATAGTAGCAATGAAAGGTATCCAAAATAACGAATTGGGACACGCAAAAATAAATTATTAATGTTTGTAAACATGTCGTTGACTTGCTGGGTGTGCTATCTATTGACAAGATTAAGCGCGGGGTATTATTATATCACTGCATTTTTTTACATGACTGAATTTTTAATCAAGGCTTACCCTTTATAGGCGGCCTTGTGTGGAAAAAGAACCGTTGCAGCGTGCAATTTGTTTTAAAAATTACGAGCTCTGCTTTAAATTTTAGATTAAAAAAATCAAAAAACTGAGAGGGAATGCAAAATGCAAAAAAAGTCGATACTGGCTAGCACCTACTGGATGGTTATCGTTGCAGGATTTGTGACCGGCATGGGCAATGGCAGTGTATTCGGAGCTGCTCTAATGTGCTGGATGGGACGCGGAAACATGCAAGACTGGGGCGGCGTCGGTTCCGCCTCTTACATCCCTACGACATTTAATGGGCTAATGACTTTCTGGATGCTTCTATTTGGTCTCGCCTTTACCTTGATGTTGGCTCTTGCGATGCAGCGTCATGATATCGTTGAGAACGGGCATCGTTATTAAGTAGTCAAAAAATTGACGGTCACAGCTTCGTAAGTGGCGGCTTTAAAATCGACAGCATAAATTCATAAGGAGTGAGACATGCTTGTAATCATAGCTGGGGTATTTTGTATGCTTTTGGCATTTTCGAGTATGTGGTTAGCGTGGTACGTGCTCATGCCACATGATAAGATTCAATTGCCTGGAGAGGGCACCATTCAACAGGGCCATGTGGCCGGTGGGAGTGTGCGTGAGATTTTAGAAGAGAGCGTTCTCCATCATCACCATAACGCACCAAAAAGTTAAACCTTTATTCATAGTGGTACAAACGCTTTTTGTGGCAGCCATTTGGCTTTGCCCAGAGATAAACATAGGAGATGCAGCATGATTCTTAAGTATTTGTTTGCTAAAAATAAGGATATCCCGGTTGGGTCGTCAGCGATTTATTTTGGGTTTTCTTCCATCCTGTGGTTTGTGATCGGGACCGGCCTGGGATCATTTAATGCTGCAAAACTTGCTTTCCCTGACTTTGTAACTGGGACAGAAATGTTTGCCTTCGGCCATATGCGGCAAGTGCACGTTCTGGCAGTGATCTTTGGATGGATTTCGATGGCCTTCGCAATGGCCATGATGTATATCACCCCAATATTGGGGAATACAAGGCTGTGGTCAGAAAAGCTTGGCATGTGGAACTGCTTCATGTGGAACATTGCCCTGTCTTTAGGGTTAACTCTAATGTGGATGGGCGTTACCTCCGGACGCGAATACTCTGACTTCCCGTGGCCAATAGATCTGGCTATTGCTGCGTTTGTGAGCTTTCCTTTGGCGATTAATGTATGGATGACCATCCTAACGCGCCGTACCCAAGGGATTTACACGACCAACTGGTTTTTCGCAGCGGCAACATTTATGCTGATCATCGTATTCTTGGTAGGCAACCTTCCTGAGTATTTCCACCTTACTGGCCTGACCGAGGCGTACATGACGTGGTGGTTCGCGCACAACGTTCTGGGGCTATGGATCACCCCAGTTGCCGCAGCGATTGCCTACTATGTTATCCCCAAGGTAACCGGCAACCCACTCTACTCACACCGCATAGGTCACCTACACTTTTGGTCGATCGTTGTGTTCTATTCTACACCCGCCGCGCATCACCTGATGTCAGCCCCACTCCCTGAATGGCTAAAGTCCTTTGCCTCAGTAGAGGGCGTATTAATTCTGGTGCCAGCGATTGCATTTGTGTCGAACATACTTTTGACCATGCAGGGCAAGTGGAACATGTTTGTTGAAAATCTTGAGATACGCTTTACTGTGGTGGGCGTGCTGTTGGCGATCCCGCTGAACATGCAGGGCGGGTTCCAGCAAACACGCTCAATCAATTGGTATATCCATGGTACCGGTTGGATGGTGGCGCACGCACACCTTGCTTTATTGGGGTTCTCCACGTTTCTTGAGGCTGCCGCTGTTTATCTGGGCCTACAAAC
>CAIMTR010000432.1 GCA_903844415.1 uncultured Gammaproteobacteria bacterium | reverse complement strand
GTTCGTAATACGCTTTGTTGTCGCCAATACAGGCAGAAGGCATCAAGCCCAGCGAACCCAGAATGCCACCACCTTGATCGGACAAAATGTCACCAAACATATTTTCCATCACCATTACATCAAATTGGCCGGGTTTAAGGCATAAATACGTGGCGGCAGCGTCGACTAGAATGTGTATCACTTCAACTTCGGGATAGTCTTGGCGTACTTCTTCGACTATTTCATTCCACAACACACTGGACTTGAGTACGTTCGACTTGTGAATGTTGTGCAGCACTTTTTTGCGTTTCATTGCTGTTTTAAACGCGACGATAAGAATACGTCGAATTTGATCTTCATCGTATTCAAGCACTTCGTTGACGTAACGTTTGCCTGCTGCATTGATGCCACTTTCTTTCTTGCCAAAATAGAGGCCGCCGACCAGTTCACGAATCAGCATGATGTCGATGCCTTCGCCAATGATTTCGGGTTTCAAGGGTGAGAAATGTGCTAATGCTTTGGGCAGGTATACTGGTCTGAAATTGGCGTAGGTATTGTAACGGCGTCGCAATGGTAGGAGGGCGCCACGTTCGGGTTGTTGATCCACCGGAATTTTTTTGGATTCTTCATGGTTGAGGCCAATCGGACCTTTGAGGATGGCATCAGCAGCATCACATATCACCTTGGTTTGTTGTGGAAATGCATCACCACAGGCAAACCAGGCATTGGCACCAAAGGGAGCGTGGATCAATTCAAAGCTGACGGCATTGCGCTGTTCGACAAGGGCAAGAATTTTGACTGCTTCGGCCATGATTTCGGGGCCAATACCGTCGCCATCAAGTAGTGCTATTTTGTAATGAGTCATGAGTGTCCTAGCTGGTTTAAAAAAAGGTCGCCAATGTAGCATTTCATCTGCACTGCTTAAAGCTTAGTCCCTTACATGTATGTGTAAAAAATGTGTAATCAGCCCGATTTCACGCCAGCCTTTCAGTGAAAAATAGTCGCAACCATAATAGAATGCCGGCCTTTCATGTATTCGGAGCTAAAGTAATATGGATTCTCGCACGCAACCAACGACCAATCCTGCACTGATATCATGGGTAGAAGAGATAGCAGCCCTGTGTCAGCCGAACGCAGTGTATTGGTGTGATGGCAGTCAACAGGAATATGATCGATTGTGTGCAGAATTGGTTGCCGCTGGTACCTTTATTAAATTGAATGAAAACCTACGTCCAGGTTGTTTTCTGGCCCGCTCTGATCCCCGCGATGTAGCACGTGTTGAAGACCGTACTTTTATCTGTAGTGTGAAACAACAAGATGCTGGTTCGACCAACAATTGGGAAGATCCTGTCAGCATGCGAACCCGCCTCGATGGTTTGTTCAAAGGCTGTATGCAAGGTCGCACCTTGTACGTGATTCCTTTCAGTATGGGGCCACTGGGTTCCGACATTGCACAGATAGGTGTGCAAATTTCTGATTCGCCTTATGTGGTAGTCAATATGCGCATCATGGCCCGTATCGGTAGCAAAGTGTTGCAAGTGCTGGGCAATAAAAATTTCATCAAGTGTTTACATTCCATTGGTTATCCCTTGAGCAATGGCCGTGCCGATGTAAGCTGGCCGTGCAACCCAGAAAATCGTTATATCGTACATTACCCGGAATCGCGCGAAGTGGTGTCCTTTGGTTCTGGCTATGGTGGCAATGCTTTGTTGGGCAAAAAATGTGTGGCGCTGCGTATTGCCTCAGTGATGGCGCGTGATGAAGGCTGGCTGGCCGAACACATGATGATAGTGGGAGTGGAATCTCCAGATGGTGAAATTACCTACATCGCAGGTGCTTTTCCCAGTGCATGTGGCAAAACCAATTTGGCCATGCTGATTCCGCCGGTCGGGTTTGAAGGCTGGAAAGTCTGGACAGTTGGAGATGATATCGCTTGGATTAAACCGGGTACCGATGGCCGTATGCATGCTATCAATCCGGAAGCTGGTTTTTTTGGGGTGGCGCCAGGCACTTCAATGAAATCGAATCCGGCCGCAATGTTAACCATGAGCAAAAATACCATCTTCACCAACGTGGCATTAACCGATGAGGGTGATGTTTGGTGGGAAGGTATCGATGCGCCTGCTCCCGCTCATTTGATCGATTGGAAAGGCAATGCCTGGACCCCGGCCAGCAAGACCCCTGCTGCGCACCCAAATTCCCGTTTTACTGCCCCAGTGCATCAGTGCCCTAGTGTTGATCCGGACTGGGAAAATCCGCAGGGTGTGCCTATCAGCGCCTTTATTTTTGGTGGTCGTTTAAGCACCACTTTCCCATTGGTATATCAAAGCCACTCGTGGGCGCATGGTGTGTATATGGCTGCCACCTTGGGTTCGGAAGCGACCGCTGCTGCCGACAATCAAGCTGCGATTCGCCGCGACCCGATGGCAATGTTGCCGTTCTGCGGTTACAACATGGGTGACTACTGGCAACACTGGCTCAACATGGAAGGAAAAGTGCAGCATTTGCCGAAAATTTTCCGCATTAATTGGTTCCGTAAAGAAGCTGATGGCAAATGGATGTGGCCTGGCTTTGGCCAGAATATGCGTGTACTGCAATGGATCGTGCAACGAGTGAACGGCAAAGTTAAAGGCCAGGAAACTATTTTGGGCACTGTGCCTGATTTTGCCGAAATCAATTGGCAAGGTATGCCTTTTGAGCAAGCCGGTTTTGAGCGGTTGATGGCTGTTGATAACGCCTACAGCAAACGCGAGTTTGAAGATCAGGCAACTTTATTTGCCAGCATTGGTCCAGCCATGCCTGTTACTTTGGAACACCAAAGGCAAGCGATGTTGGCGTTGGTGCAAAGTTAATTGCTGTTACATGCGGTTATTGGCTGACCGTAAAGCTGAAATCATCCACGATGCTGTGTCCGTCCACTGACACAGCTTGCCAGGTGACACGATAGACCTCAGGAGCAAGCATTGGTAAGGGTAAAGTGATGGTTTCACCAAAAGCTGTAGATTGACCGATACTGTTGCGCGGCAAGCGTAAATCGATACGAACACCCGCAGCATTTTCAAGGTGAATGTTAGTAAGGGTGACCTTGCCCATAAAAGTAAAGACCAATTGGGTAGGTGGCTTGGCTAGTACAGCATCATGATCGGGAATGGTAACGGCCATGCCAGTATGTGCACCCAGCTGCGCCGACCACAACCACAGCGCTACAAGCAGTAATCTACACATTAGGATAAGAGTTCCAATTAGGTTCTTTATTTAACTATATTTAACTATTGGAATCTGACTCCAATCAAGTTGTCATTCAAGCAGTTATTCAAGTAGTTCCCGGAAAATTTTATGAATACCACAAGCAAGAAAGTCGGATTTATTTCTCTGGGTTGTCCCAAGGCCCTAGTCGATTCAGAACGTATTCTGACTCAGTTACGTATAGAAGGTTATGACATTGTAAACACTTACGAAAATGCCGATGTTGTAGTGGTTAACACGTGCGGTTTTATCGACAGTGCCAAGCGTGAATCGCTGGAGACCATTGGTGAGGCTATTAATAAAAATGGCAAAGTGATTGTGACTGGCTGCATGGGCAAAAATGCAGAAGACATTCGTTCGGTGCATCCGCAAGTTTTAAGTGTGACCGGGCCACATGCTTACGAAGCAGTTGTTAATGCCGTGCATGACGTGATTCCACAACCGCAAAATCACGACCCTTTCATAGATCTGGTGCCTCCACAGGGCATCAAGCTTACCCCCCGCCATTATGCTTATCTGAAAATTTCCGAAGGCTGTAATCACCGTTGTTCGTTCTGCATTATCCCTTCCATGCGCGGAGATTTGGTCAGCCGTCCGGTGGGTGAAGTAATGGATGAAGCTGAACGTTTGGTGGCTGCTGGTGTTAAAGAGTTATTGGTTATTTCACAAGATACCAGTGCTTACGGCGTAGACACTCGTTATAAAACTGGTTTCTGGCAGGGCAGTCCGATCAAAGCCAACATGCAAGGACTGTGTGAAGCACTAGCACATTTGGGAGTATGGGTACGCCTGCATTATGTCTATCCCTATCCGCATGTAGACAATGTAATTCCGCTGATGGCCGATGGTTTGATCTTGCCCTATCTCGATATTCCGTTTCAGCATGCAAATTCCAGAATCTTGAAATTGATGAAACGTCCGGCTGCAACCGAAAACAACTTAGAGCGTATCAAATCCTGGCGTGACCAGTGCCCGGAACTGACCATCCGCAGCACCTTTATTGTGGGTTTTCCCGGTGAGACCGATCAGGAGTTCGACGAACTGTTGAATTTTCTGCAAGAAGCCCAGCTAGATCGTGTGGGTTGTTTCAAATATTCGCCGGTGGCTGGTGCCAAAGCTAACGATTTGCCTGATCACATCGGGGAAACACTTAAGCAGGAGCGTTATGACCGTTTCATGGAAGTTCAACAAGTTATCAGTGCGGCTCGTTTGCAGGCGAAAGTCGGGCAGAAAATTGATGTGTTGATTGATGAAATTGATGAGGATCAAGCTATTGGTCGTAGCATGGCGGATGCTCCGGACATTGATGGTCAGGTATTTCTAGCCCATCCGGAAGGGCTGGAAGTAGGGGACATCGTTACCGTAAAAGTTCTCGAAGCTGACGAATACGATTTATTTGCTTGAAAAAATTACAAATCCTCGTAAACAACCGCCTGTTTACTCATCGCCAGGCGTGCACAGGTAGTTAAACTGTGCCCACGTAAACCCAAGTCAGGTCACTGCTCCGACCTCAACTCTCTGCAAGCCTCTCGCACCAATTTATACCTAAAGTCCTTATCAGCACTGCCGTAATGCTTATGCTTTTATTCTTTAATGATAATGATTATCATTTGTGTTAATGTGCGCATTAGTGTTTAGAATGAGTGCCAGTATGTTGCGAAAAATTGTCTTTTGGTTACACCTTAGTTGCGGATTGTTGGCCGGCACTGTGGTTTTTACCATGTCACTGACTGGTGTGCTGCTGATGTACGAAAGGCAGATCAATGCTTGGGTGCTTTCTAGTCACTATGTATCGGCGGCAGAAAATACCCAGCGCTTGCAATTGGAACAGTTACTGTCGATCCAACAGATAGCCCAGCCAAATCAGCAAGCTACTGTTATGGTTATCACCAATCACCCTGGCGCGCCGGTTAGTTTTATGGCTGGACGCAGACAAGTGCTTAATCTCAATCCCTTTAGCGGGGAAACAATGCAAATTGCCTCTCCAGCATTGGACCAATTCTTCAATATAGTTACCGGT
>CAIMTR010000431.1 GCA_903844415.1 uncultured Gammaproteobacteria bacterium | reverse complement strand
TAACTATCAGCAGCGGTTTGCGCTTGGCCACTGGATACCTTAGCAATTTGTTTTAATATGTCATCAAATGACATTGCCTGAAGTTGAGTTTTGCTTAAACCTATACCGTACTTTAATAATCCTTTTGTATTGCCCGCATAGGCTCTAGCCAAATCATCGGCCACACTTACTACATCCGAACCACTCATTGCGCTTAAATCTAAAGCGGTTTTTAATAAATCTTGAGACTTGCGCCAATCAGCCGTAGTGGTAACCAATTTTTGAAACGCTGGTCTGAGTTTGTCATCAAGTACACCGGTTTGAGTTTCAAGGTTGGAAATAAAGTTTTTGACCTCTGGATTGGCATAAGATAGTCCCAGATTATCTAATGACTTGGCAAGTATCTTTGCCGCTTTGTCATCGGCCACAAACGCGGAAAGTGATGCCTTACCAAATGCAATTATTTTTTGTGCTGCAAAAGCGGCACCTATGGTTACTCCAAGTTTCTTTACTCCCGATGCAAAATGATTTATTTCCTTTGTGCCTTTTTTTAATGCTTTAGTATCTACCCGGGTAAAAAAATCAAATACAACACCGTTAGCCATTTGAACCCCCAAAAGTATCGGTAATGTTCATGCGCTCTTGACATCTCACCATTGCTCTTTCAACGCCGCTTATGATATTTCGTCTAAATCTGCCTTGGTCTTTTTCAACTGCTCGTAAAATTAAGCGGCCATCTTTTTTGCCGTGAATCTGTCGGTAACCATCTTTGCCATCTAAAATGTTAATGAAGTTTTTACCTGCTCCGGGATTCCTAGAATGGGAAACTTTGCGGTTGTTTGGGTCACCTTTTGGACCAACCCACGGCAAACCTTCAGGATTACTTCTCCCTGCCCATTCATAAATAGCACCGGCAGCGGATTGATTTTGAAGTCTATAAAAAGAACGAAATCCATTGCTATCGGTTTTGCTTTCACCTGTTTTGTAAGTTATGCCTCTTTTAATTTCCGAGACATCATAAAACGGAAACTTGCGGCGTGAAGATTTGCCAAACATAGAAGTTTGCGCGGTAATTTTTTTACCTGAAATTTCAGTCCAGCCTGAAGGCACCAAACCACTTTTAGCAAAACCCCGGGCATCGCTAACCATTACGCGTAGCATTAAGCGCGCCTCTTTATCCAATTCTTTTTTTACATCCGGCGCAAACTTAGCAATGGCGCGGCGCATTTCAACGAGTCCGTTTACCGCTACGCCGCTTGGCATTCTTCACCTCATCCGCTTGGTCTTGCAAAACCTGTAACATGGCTTTTAACATCTGCGAATCCATGTTAATAAACTCATGCGGTGGAATTCCTGTACGAACTGCTAGTGCTGCCACTAGGTAAGTAAAAGAATCCCGGTCTACTCTTTTGGGTCTGTATCGTCAACCACTTCAACCGAGATTAAAGTTTCAACGAAATCATCTGGCCAAACAGGTACCACTTCTTGCCGGCGCAAGCATTCCCAAGAAAGCCAATAGAGGTCCGACTGAAGTTGACTTTCTGAAAATCTCTTATGAATTCCGCTGTTAAATTTTTTCTCAAAAGCCATTTCAATAACGGGAGTAATTTTAACTACATCCACTCCCGAGGCCCTGGTTATTTTCAGTGATGCCATTGTGTTGCTCCTTTAGAATGAACCTGTAGTTGTTTGTACTACTGTGCTATTTGCAGTCCAAGTAATCGATGAGGCAGTTTCATCGCCTGGGCCGCCTGTACCAAGCGGGGTAAGATTGTTAATAAGCAATGACACGGTATACAACGGGTTCGTTGCACTTACGGCAGTGCCTTTAACAGCAATCATAACCGCTGTAACAGTTGTACCATATGCAGCCTGAAGTGTTGCACACACTGAAGATGCTGCAAAATCATTCAAGAATGAAACTTGGAGTGTAGAATTTTCTAGGCCTTTTGAAAAAACATGGCTAGAATTTCCCATTGTTGTAACTTCAACTTCATCAAAATTTTGCGTTAAAGTAAGGCTAGTGACAAAACTTGAAATGTCAATGGTGGCTATTTTCAAACCAACATTATTTCCTAAATAAATTGCCATGGTTTATTCCTCTTCCTTTTTGTCTTTGTTGGTTTGTGTTGCCGGTGGTAATAATCCGAGTTTCTTTAATACTTCTAAATCACCCTCGGAAGGATATTTTTCTGTCATGTTAACTCCAACTCGTTAGTACGGTTATTGAAAAATCGCTCGTAAGCATTGCCCCCGAGGCTGCATCCAATACAGTCGGTGCGGATGCTCCGGTTATATTGAAAACAATTGATGATGATGCAAGTTTGTTAAAAACTGCAACTATTGTATCTTCAATGCCGTTTAGATTACCCTCGTTATCTAACATTGGCACAGTCATAATAATCTTAAAATTAGCCATCGGACTTATTGATGCTTGAGAATTATTTGATGGCACTAAATATGGGTCTGAAGGTGCCACAATAACTGAATTGACAGTTATAACCGATGGTGGAAACGCATAAGTATTCCAAACATCTGTGTTGGTAAGTGCGGTGGCAATAGTAGTTCGCAATGTTGTTAATGCAGTAGCCATTATCCCACCATCGAATTGCTTGACATATACGGGGCAATCAGGCCGCGAATTGATGCCATTAAAGTATTTGACATTCTAAATGGTGATGGTGTGTACCCGTCAACGCTCATGCCGCCATTTTGTGTAGTTTGGCGCGATTGCCAAATTGAAACTGCCAAAATCATTGCAGCCTGTCTAACGGCTGGAGTTAGTGCATAAGTTAAAGTTTTTGTATCCGGGCCAGTCATTGTGCCGTATGGTTGAACCAAATAAAAGTTTTGATTTGAGGCAGTAATGGCAAATTGCAAAAATGAATAGCCGCGAGGATAATTAAAAGGATATGGGATAAAAATGTTATTCGTGCCAACCGTTGCAGGACCCATCCCGGTTATTGTGCGAGTACCGTTAAAGGTTGCTCCACACCCTGCAATGGTGACACTTTGACCCGTTACAAAAATTCCTGGAGATGCAACTGTTAGTGTTGCAATGTTTGATGCAATTGAGGTTGCCACTACGGATGCAGTGTTGAACCATAAAAATTGGTTTAATAAATCTTGCGCTGTTTGGCAAACATCTTCAACAATGGCAGATGAGTATAAATTTTGAATACCTAAATCCGCGCGCAATTCTGCCTCGGTGACATAAGTAGCGGCCATCTCATCCTCTCTCTCTAATGACTTGCAGGGCCAGGGCCTCTGAACCCTGCAAGCCGACTTAGGGGTTTAACTATGCAACATTGAAGCGGCGTATGCCACCTGCAATATTTAGCATCGTGGCCATATAACCATAAATTGCAACCTGTACCTGAAGGTTGGAAACCACATTTACAGACATGAAAGCGGTTGGGCTTTCAAATACTGTTAATGCTTCAGGTGCAATAATGTATGAAGAATTATCAATTGTTGTTGCGGTAACATTTTTGTCCACAAATAAATCGAGGCCAAGAACATTGCCCTTAATTGAAGATACATTGGATTGACCCGCTGCATTCATTGGTTGAGATGCTGAGTAAATTGGGCGGCCTGTTGAATCCACTGCACCAATTAACAATGACCATTGCGAAGTTCCGCATAGGTAGTTAGTTGCAAAGAATGAAGATGCAGAATACGCCAATGGTGCTTCAGTTGAAATGAAATCAATGATGCCCGCTGAAGTTGCTGCATAATCTTTTGTACCAACTGTGCCACTGTTTAAGGCTGTGATAACCGCTGCATCTGTGACCTTCAAATATGAAAGTTGGAGTTGAGTCATAATCGCATCCATGAAGCCCGGGTCAGACCTTTCTGTTAATTCTATACTAAGCGTTTGCATGCCACTGTACTTGGAAATACTCGAAGTTAAATATTCGGAGACAGCATCCGTATTTTGTACTGCGCCACCTTCAGCCTCAACTGTTGATACTGGGTAAGTTGTAAATTTTGGCCGATTTATGGTCATTCCGTTTAATGGAAGTGCTTGTTTTGAAACTGCATCTACGGCTGGTCGGCCAAAGTTAGATGTAGTAACAATATCTCGAAGATATTGAGTTGGTGTAAAACCTAAGCCGGCTGAAGAAAAATCATCGGCTGCAGTAATCCACAATTTTGATTCTGAATTGCCTTGAGCGGCTTTAATTGAATGTTCAAGATAACGGCCGGCTGAAGTGATGCCGTGGCGTAC
>CAIMTR010000430.1 GCA_903844415.1 uncultured Gammaproteobacteria bacterium | reverse complement strand
TGATAATTTTGCTATCCAAAAAAATATTGGTCCTATTACGTTAAATATATCTGGGTGCATGAATGCCTGTGGTCATCACCACGTCGGTAATATTGGGATTTTGGGCGTAGACAAAAAAGGTGAAGAATTTTATCAAGTAGCTTTGGGTGGCTCGGCCGATCGTGATGCTGCAATTGGAAAAGTACTCGGGCCTTCTTTTGCACAGGATGACATGCCTGATGTGATTGAAAAAATCATCAATGTCTATTTGCAAAACCGGCATAATAACGAACTTTTTATCGATACCTTCAATCGCATCGGTATGGAGCCGTTCAAGGAGCATGTCTATGCCAAGGCTGATTGATACCAAGGGACAATTATTAGCCAATCCCTGGCAACTGCTACTCAAAGACTGCACCCTTGAAACCGCATCCCTGACAAGTGCAACTCATTTGCTAGTGCCAGCCGATTTCTGGCTTGCTAACAAAACGGTCTTACAAAATGTAGGCAAGCAAATAGGGCTTTGGCTGGACAGTGGGCAAAGTGCTCATATGTTGAAGGATGAGTTGGCAACTCTTCCTTTGATAGCGCTCAATTTTCCGGGCTTCAAGGATGGTCGTTCGTATTCCACTGCTACGGTGTTATGCCAGCATTACCAATTTGCAGGAGAGATCAGGGCAATTGGTGATGTATTACGTGATCAGCTTTTCTTGATGAAACGTTGCGGCTTTACTACCTTCGATCTTAAAGACAGCGTAAAACTGGAAGACGCCGTAAGCGCATTCAATGATTTCACTACCAACTATCAGGCGACAGTTGAACTGCCAGTACCACTGTTTCGACGCAGATAATAACTATAACTGTGTTATTACAAGGACAGTTAATAAACTGCTCTTGTTGAATTTTAATGGGCACATGCGTAAATTTTAGCGGAACAGCAATTTTCAGGAATAAAACTTTTCCTTATCTGCGCGGTGCAGCAAGCCAAACATTATTTTTTGAAGACTTGCAGAAATTGATCCTTCCAGTAACGCTGTCAACCTGTCCCTCATTTTAAGTTTTCGTACCCACGAAACTTCGTACACATCTGCTTCTTTGCACTGAGTTAGAAGCCATTCATCACTGGTATCGATAGCATCAATCAATCCTTTGGTTAATGATTGAGTGCCGGTCCAAACTTCACCTGTAGCTGCGGCTGTAACATCCAAAGCTGGCCGCCATTCATGGATAAAACTTTTGAACAACAGGTGCATTTCATCAACTTCTTCCTGGACTTTTTCGCGACCTTTATCCGTATTTTCACCAAATGTTGTTAAGGTGCGTTTGTACTCCCCTGCGGTGATCATTTCGTAATCTACTTTGTTGTCTTTTAATAAACGATGTACGTTGGGCAATTGCACCAGCACCCCGATAGAACCAATATAGGCAAACGGTGCTGCAATTAGGTTATTAGCAATACACGCCATCATGTAACCACCACTAGCAGCTACTTTATCTACGCAAATCGTCAGATGGATATTATGTTTGCGTAAACGCGCTAATTGGGAAGCGGCCAGACCATAGGAATGCACCATTCCTCCAGGACTCTCGAGCTTTAGCATTACAGCGTCCAATTCCGGACGTGCCACAGCTAGGATCGCTGTGATGATATGCCGCAAGTCTTCAACCTCAGAGGCTGCAACATCCCCGTCAAATTCAAGCACGTATATACGTTTACGTTCGGGTTCGGCACTAGCTTCTTTAGAAGCCTTCCTGCGGGCTTTCTGCTCTTCCTTGTCCTTTTTCTTTTCTGCTTTAGCTTCGGCTTTGAGGACGTCATCGTCCAACACTTCATGACGGATATCATCACGAAGATCATCAAATTCATCATTTAGTTTGGTAACCGTGATATGACCTTTATGTTTGCCTTCACTTTTGTGACGAGAAGCATTGGCTATTAAAACAATAAATACAAAAAGAATAGCCAGAACCAGGGTCAGTGTTTTGGCTAGAAAAAGACCATAATCAGTAAGAAATTCCAAGAAAGTAAACTCCAGTATGATGGGGCGCGGATTTTGCCGGTTTTACCTGCAAATGAAAAGGATCAGGGATCAGTAGGAACACTATTATTAAGTTGCTGCCAAAGACAATTATTACCACTACTTTTGTTGATTTTTTCTAGCCTTGTATTGTGGGCTTCCAATTCTGCAGCAGTGCATTTCTGAACTAAAAGCGGCGGACGTTTACTGCTGATTTTTTCTTCTCCTGCACCCCGAACACCTTGATCAATACTTTCGGAGCTCCAGATCATAGAAGATTGCCCACCAGTCATGTGTAAATATACATCGGCTAGGATTTCAGCATCCTTCAATGCACCATGGAATTCACGCTGGCTGTTGTCAACTGTATAACGTTTACATAAAGCATCC
>CAIMTR010000429.1 GCA_903844415.1 uncultured Gammaproteobacteria bacterium | reverse complement strand
TTCCAGTGGCGGTCACAAATTCACCCGGTCACAAATCCACCCCATACCTAAGATGATAAAAATATTTTAAAAGCAAATTTTTTATCATTTCTTCATTGAACTACTGCGTCAAAGCCTTGCAAAAACTTTCTTAAGCCTCTTTGAACCTCAAATCATATTCAGAACTTACTTTGTTTGTTTCTGTGTTACGTATTTCTGATATTTCACTTTTTCTTGAAGCGATAATTGTAACTTCTTCTATAACATTTTAGGGAAATCAAAATGGCAGAACTATGAAAATCAACTCAACAAAGCTTTAAAAGCCTTATTTTATAATATTGGTAAGCTTTATAATTGATTTTATTTGAAATACTGTTTTGTTAAATGTAGTAGTTTCTTTGTTATGGTAAAAACTTTTTCATTATACACTGAACTCACATTAAATTTTGTTTCTATTGTGTTACAATGGTAACTTATCATTAGGTGTCTTCAAAGCTAACTTATGTGCTAATTTTATTTGAAAACTAAGGTACTCTTCTTTCTTCTTATATTTGATATGTAATTGATATTGAATGCAACATATATAACAACCCCATGTCTTCAAGTATAATGTAGTATATGTAATGTAACGGATAAGATTAGCCACATATAATTTGATGGCAAAATGTACTATAGTTTATTCTTCTTCGTCTGAGTATGAGTATGTCATGTCATCATGTTTTCGTTTCATCCTAGGAGGAAGCGTCCTAACCTCGATATTATTTTCTTTATGAACTGAGGGTTTCTTTTCTGGCTTCTTCTTCGTTGCTGTCTGCTTCTTGGTTGCTGCTGCCTGTAGCTTCCTCTCTGCAGAAGCTGCTGCATTGGCCATTTTACGTTCTTCTCGTAGCATTGGTGCTGCATTCTTATTAGACTGGTACGTATTGTATTGTGCAATAACATCTGCATGGTTAATGATGCATCCTCTCTGATTAGTTAGAGGTCGGTCGTGTTTGTCCTTTTGTCTCCTGTCATTGCTGTCCATTCTCGGGATGTTCATACCTATGTAACAAAGAATATAATAAGTTTCTATTAGAATACACTTCATTTATTTCTTTCCTCTATGAGCGTCCCCTGCATCCAATGCATTACCAGACTCCGATATGGAAGCACCCCCTTTATGAATTGCAGTGTTTCTTTGTTTGAACTCGGAAAGATTAGTAGCAGTCATAAAGTTTCGTATTTGTACTTCTTCGCCGTCCAGTGTAAACAACAGTGGAGTATTTTCAACTCCACTAGCGAGTCGGCAAGCATCAATGTAAGGTAGAACGACTGTGTGTATGTACCACTGGTAAAATGCATCGTTACCATTTCTGGTTCTACAAGAAGCGATATAACAACAACCACTAGGACTTGTATCGTGACTCAGACCTTCTACTTTATTCGACCAAAAAGATTCAATGCACATAGTTTCGTCTGAGATAAGAATGACCACAGGTGCAGCATGTAAGCCCTTTGAGATGATGTTAAAGGCTTTCATGTAGTAACCCATATCGTCTAGCTTAGTCCCTTCACGAGTGATGGACTCCTTGGTATCTGCATTGAACCAAACTTTCTGAACAATACCATCCTAATATAAACAATGTAATATATTGAAAAAACAAAATATAAAGTTTATAATTGATTTCAACCTTGCCCATTGCTAGCTGCGTGGCATCGAGATTAAGCTCACAATGTGCACTCAGATTTCTGGCATAACCCTCCAATATGCAAGCTTCGACAAAGAAATTTCGATGATCCTGCATTTCCCTTGTCCTAGCTTTAGTTTTCTGTTGAGCTTTGAAAGTGGTTTTCACTTTCATTCTCTTTAGTAGCTACCTGGCAGCTGGTCTGAGCGCTGAAGTAACCCCAGACCTCTAATTTTTAACTTTTTCCCTCCATCTGCCATATCACAAAATTAAATCATGAAGTTAGCTAAGATGTAAAATACATTAACAGACCTTTGATTTGAAAGTTGGAAATTCCACGTCTTGAGGTCATAAACTTTAGAAGTCAAATGAAGTCATATGTTGAAAAATTCTACTGAAATTTTCTAATGCTGACGTGGATTTCACATATTTACTTTTATTTATATGCCAAATTTGATATTATCGTTCAGACGTGCA
>CAIMTR010000428.1 GCA_903844415.1 uncultured Gammaproteobacteria bacterium | reverse complement strand
GGAGATGATTCAGTTTCGGGAAAGTAATGTGAAAAAGTTAGGGCTTGATTTGTTGGTCTATACAAATCAGGAAGGTGTAAATGCTGGAATTAGCCCCTTTACTCATGGCAGCCAGAAGCATACCGACATCATGAAAACACAGGCTCTAAAACAAGCCTTAAATTTATATAAGTTCGATGCTGCCTTTGGGGGTGCTCGTCGGGACGAAGAAAAGTCACGCGCCAAAGAACGCGTATATTCTTTTCGTGACAAAAACCACCGATGGGATCCAAAAAATCAACGGCCTGAGCTTTGGAATCTTTATAACGGCAAGATAAATAAAGGAGAAAGCATCCGAGTTTTCCCCCTGTCCAACTGGACAGAGCTAGATGTATGGCAATACATTCATTTGAACAACATTGACATACCTTCTCTGTATTTCGCGAAGGAACGTTCTGTGATAAATCATGAAGGCGCAACTATCATGGTTGATGATGATCGTGTCCCGAAAGAATTGGCAGCTAAACAATTTAAAAAGATAGTGCGCTTCCGCACCTTGGGTTGCTATCCACTTACGGGCGCTGTGGAATCACATGCAACCACTTTGCCGGAAATTATCCAGGAAATGCTGTTAACCACCACTTCTGAACGTCAGGGTAGATTGATTGACAGTGATCAAGCTGGCTCCATGGAACAGAAAAAACGCGAAGGTTATTTTTAAAATCATAATTTTTTTAACATGATTTAAAGACCTATACCCACTACAGATAAGCGATAAGAACCTAGCATGTCTCATCAATCAGACTTAATCAGTACCGATATCAATGCCTATCTTGCCCAGCACGAACGCAAGGATTTATTGCGCCTGCTGACCTGTGGCAGCGTCGACGACGGTAAAAGCACATTGATTGGCCGTCTTCTACACGACACCCACATGATTTATGAAGATCAGCTGGAGTCCATCAAGACGGACAGTATCAAATCCGGAACCACCGGTGATAAGTATGATCTTGCACTGTTAACCGATGGACTACAGGCAGAACGCGAACAAGGAATTACCATAGACGTTGCCTATCGTTATTTCTCGACAGCAAAACGGAAATTCATAATTGCTGATACTCCAGGCCACGAGCAATACACTCGCAACATGGCAACTGGCGCCTCTAATTGTGAACTTGCGATCATTTTGATCGATGCACGTTATGGCGTCATGACGCAAACACGTCGACATACTTTCATAGCCAGCCTGCTGGGTATTCGCCACATTATCGTGGCCATAAACAAGATGGATTTAATGAATTTTGATGTAAATGTTTTCGAAAACATTCGCCAGAGTTATCTCGATTTTACTCAAGATCTGGATGCCGGTGAGCTGACATTTATCCCTATATCAGCGTTGAATGGAGACAATGTTGTGCATCCGAGTTTGCATATGCATTGGTATGAGGGTGACACCCTGATGTCCATACTGGAAAACGTCAAAATTACCGCCGACAAAAACATCACCGACTTCCGGTTCCCGGTGCAATACGTAAACCGCCCCAACCTTTATTTTCGTGGATATTGCGGCACGATAGCGTCCGGAATTGTACGTAAAGGAGATTTGATAACAGCATTGCCATCTGGCAAATCTAGCCGCGTTAAATCCATTGTTACTTATGACGAGGAATTGGAACAGGCCCACATTCAGATGGCAGTAACTCTGACACTAGAAACTGAAATTGATATCAGTCGTGGCGATCTGTTAGTACATGGTGATAATTTGCCGGTCTCTCGCGATTTAGTTACTGCAACTATTGTCTGGATGAGTGAAAGCACTATGCTGCCCGGCAAACAATATGATTTCAAACATTGCAGTCGAGCCTTAACAGGTCAGATAAGTACTCTTCATCACAAGATTGACATTAATACGCTGGAAAAAATGCCGGCTCTTGTGTTGGAGCTTAACGAAATTGGTTTGTGTGACGTAGCCTTTAATCAAACCCTGCATTTCGATCCCTACCAAAGCAACAGTAGCACCGGTGCCTTTATAATCATTGACCGACTCACCAACGTTACTGTTGGAGCTGGCATGATCGGAGGTGACGCTAAATCTGGCCACCATGAAATTGACAAGAAAGGTTATGTATCACAGGAAGAGCGCGCCGCACGTTACGGCCAAAAACCTGTCACTGTTATGTTTATTGGGCTTTCTGGATCTGGCAAAACTACCTTAGCACACGCTCTGGAGCGGCGCCTGTTCAACCAGGGAAGACTCGGCTCGGTCCTTGATGGCAAATTAATGCGCATGGGTATAAGCAAAGACCTGCCTCACGATGCCGCAGGTCGCGCTGAAAATCTACGACGTAGCGCTTATATTGCTCGCTATTTGAATGAATCTGGCATGATCTGCTGCGCCGCTTTCGTTGCCTCCAGTGCAGATGCTCGTGAACATGCTATTAGTGTCATCGGAGATGCAAACTGTATTCTTGTCTATCTCAATCCACCGTTAAATGTATGCAAAATTCGCGACCCGAGCGGGTTATATGCTGCTGATTTACTCCACGCAAGTGGTAATGTACCAGGCATCTCTTTTCCTTTTGAAGAACCTAATAATGCAAATTTAATTCTGCCAACCCACGAACTAAGCGTGGAAGAATGTATTGATCGAGTATTAAATGTTTTGAAAGAAAAGTCTGTGCTCTAAAAAAATCATTGGTAGTGGTGCGTTTTTTTAGATGCAAAATATATTCGTCACAATTGTCTGTTGTGTTGCTGCAATTAACTTCTTTGCAACAGTCGATTGATGAAAAGACCTGTTGACGTCATAAAATTTTAGTTTGATTACAAAAAGCTTGCATAAAATCTTCCACTGCCTCGTTACAGCTTAGACTTATTTCTTCTGAACTCAATTTTTCCTGCACGCCGCACTCCCGTTGCAGCATAGTGCGATGCAACACAACTGCAACAAAGTAACGACTGAGCTTGGTCGCTGAAAAACTTGTTACAGGCTGGTAATGCTCGAATAGTCTTACCAAATTCTGATAGGCAATCTCTGGCCCCGCCATAAAATAATGTATGCCCACTTTTGAACCGTTGGCCGACATCTGGAAAATCAATCTGCGTAATGCAAGCGTACGATCGATGGAAGCCACGCGTAATGTTGCTTCTGCTACACTGAAGAGAGCCTGTTG
>CAIMTR010000427.1 GCA_903844415.1 uncultured Gammaproteobacteria bacterium | reverse complement strand
TGGCAGTCTGAAAATTCCTTATACTTATGGAGTAATACAAGAGTGATGGTACACGCATTGAAGGACTAAGAAAATTGTCATGGTGATCATCAAGCCCATTAATAATTGTCTTTATTGGTCTGTTATCCACTGCCATTTTTTGACTCCCCGCTAGGAATACATCCAATGGGGGCATCAGTATTGGCAAGACTTAGGCTGGTAAGTCTCTAGTGAGGTGGCGATTGTGAGTATTTTCTAGCCAATTCGGCACTAACACATGGATGAAATGGAATGCCAGTTATCACCGGCACACTCGGCAATGATAATCTCCTACGGGCACGTCTAATAACGACAAAATCCGCGGCACTTTCGGGCAATGATATGATTTTGGGCGGTTAGGAAATGACACCCTTTACGGCGATGGTGGTAACGAAAATCTTGATAAAGGTGTGAGCTACTCCGACCCCGGTGCAGAGGCTTTGCATGCTGTTGGTGTATCCGCACCTGATGCAAATATGTTTGTACTTTGGCTGCTGATGGAACTGGCATTGAGTACAGACCAATGTAGAGATTTGTCGCCAACTTATTTAACAAACTGTTAGGGTGTTATGCAAAAGTCACAGGAAAATTACCCGCAAACATGAAAACTATTTTCTGGCACGACTACGAAACTTTCGGCATCGATCCGCGCCGCGACCGCCCCTGTCAGTTTGCGGGTATCCGTACTGACGAAGACCTTAATATTATCGACGATCCAGTCGAGATTTTTTGTCAGCCAGCTCCGGACTTTTTGCCGGATCCGGGTTCCTGTGCTATCACAGGCATCAGCCCTCAACATGCCCTTACCAAAGGGGTGCCAGAAGCAGAATTTTGTGCCCGCATCGCGCGCGAATTTATGGAGCCGGGTACTTGTGTTGCTGGCTACAACAGCATTCGGTTCGACGATGATGTGACGCGCCATTTGTTCTATCGCTGTTTCTACGATCCTTACGAGCGCGAATACAAAAATGGCAACTCGCGCTGGGATATCATCGATCTGCTGAGAATGACGCAAGCCTTACGTCCGGAAGGAATCAACTGGCCACAAAACGATGATGGCAGCCCTAGCTTTCGTCTGCAGTTGCTCACTGCCGCCAATGGCATCGCCCATGTAGGTGCGCATGATGCACTGGCCGATGTGCGGGCTACTTTGGCAATGGCGCAACTTGTTAAACAAAAACAACCGAAGTTATACGACTATCTTTTTACGCTGCGTGACAAAAATCGGGTCTTACCTTTGCTGGATCTGACAAAGCAGGAGCCTGTGGTGCATGCTTCGCGTATGTTCGCTGCGGGCATTGGTTGTCTTGCCATTGTTTTACCGCTGGCGCGACATCCGCATAATTCCAATGGCATCATTGTGGCTGATCTGCTGAGTGATCCCACTCCTTGGGCAACCCTGAGTGCAGTAGCAATAAGAGAACGGCTATTTACGCCGAGCGCAGAACGTGCCGAAGGTGAAACACGAATTCCTCTCAAAACAATTCACTTGAATCGATGCCCGGCAGTTGCACCTATCACAGTGCTGACAGAAGCGATTGTTAATCGTTACGCGCTAGACATGGATGCTATGGATCGCAATCGTCAAAAACTGCTAGCGATACCTGATTTGGCGCACAAAATTGCTGAGGTATTTAACGAGCAGCCTGCAGATAGC